>JBFYNT010000218.1:0-11161 GCA_041304225.1 Candidatus Aminicenantota bacterium | reverse complement strand
GAGCAAAGCCGCTCCCGCCAGCCCGGGCAGCGCGTCCCGGCCGTCCCGGAAGCCGGGCGAGGACCAGAAGAAGACCAGGCCCGCGCCGCACGCGACGAAGACGAGCAGGAAGAGGGCCAGGCGGACGTCCTCGCGGACCGCGGTCAACCGCGAGGTCAGCGACGGCGAGGCCAGGGTGACGGTGGCGATGATCCGGCCCTTCTCGTTCCGGAGCGGGAAGAAGAGCGGCCGGATCTCGTTCTTCTGGCGCGGCTGGCCGGCGAACTCGTCCTTGTGCCGGGCGAAGAACCGCTCGAAGCCCTCGACGTCCTCGCGGAAGTCCCAGTAGTCGATGTCGAACGCGGCGCGGCCGTCCGGCTTCAAGGCGTGATATTCCCGGATGTATGTCGAGCGGACCTGGGGGATAAAAGCCAGGCGGGTGAAGTGGGCCAGCAGGCGCTCGCCCCCTTCGATGGGCTGGAGCAGGGCCAGGTAGACCGAGGCCTTGCTCCGGATGAGGAACGAGCCTCCCGCCGCCTTGAGCCGCTCGAAGTCCTCCCGCGCGATCTGGTCGGAGAGGCTGAGGACGTTCCCGTACCAGACCTCGACGAAGCCGTCGCTGTCGGTCAAGGCGAGGCCCTCGTTGACGGCGTCGAGGCCGGCCTCGCGGAAGAGGGGGAAGAAGGCGGCCGGTTCCGCGGGCAGGTCCGCGCCGGCGAAGCGGTCCGCCCGGCCCTCTAGCCGGGCGGAGAGGGCGGCCAGATTCTGCCGGGTCCGGGCCGCCCGGACGCGGAGCGAGGCCAGGCTCTTCGCGTCGTAGTCGCGCGAGAGGAGCCCCGGGAGAGTGACGGACAGGGCGCCTAAAGCGAGGGCCAGGACGGCCGCCGCTCCGCAGGCGGCCAGCAGGGCCCGCCGCGGCCGGGAGAGGGTCCCGGTCCTCACAATCTCTCCGCGCGGATCTCGACGATCCGCAGGTCCATCCCGGGGCCGCGGGCGCCGGGACCGGCCTGAACCCGGGCCGGGACGACGAAGAAGTAGACGCGGAGGGGATACTGGTTCCCGGTCCGGTCGTTGCGGAAGGACCAGCGGGCCTTGAGGATGCCGCCCGCGACGCCGGGCCGGGCCGAGAGCCGGGATTCGGCCGTGAACTCGGTCGTGCGGAAGACCGAGAAGATGCGGTCGAAGACGAGGAAAGCCTGGTCCGGGGAGAGCTGGTCGGCGAGGGCCAGGGGCTCGGGCAGGGAGACCGGGATGGTGCCTTCGCCGGTCAGGAGCTGGCGCAGGAGGACCGGCGAGTTCTGGAGGAACGCCGTCTCGATGCGGGAAGCCAGGGGCAGGGGGAGGGACAGGAGAAGGGTCAGCGAGAAGACGTGAAAAGTGATCACGTGGACGTCACCATCTTAGCACAGCCGTTTCCGGACAGGCAAGGAGCGACGCCGCGCGGGGCCCGCCGGGGACGGTCCTATTCGGCCTTCTTGGGCTCGGCTTCCTGTTCGAGCTTCTTGGTCCTCTTGGCGTCCTTGATGCTGCTGATGCCGGCGATGAGGCCGATGAAGCCGCCGAAGAACAGGATGGGCGGGATGAACCCCAGGATCAGGTGGTAGAGGGCCGATCTGAACAGGGGGGAGAAGATGACCAGGGCCAGACCGCCGGCCATGGCCGCGATGCCCCCGACGACGGCGATGAACTTACCCATGAGTGGACCTCCCTGCGATGATGTTCCTGGCCCGGATTATAGCAAAGGGCGGTCGCCCCGGTCAACGCGCTGGTAAACAGGGGGGCGGTTCCGTTAGAATACCCGCCTAAACCCCGACGAGGAGGTGGGCCATGTCGCTAGGACGGAGAGTTCGCCCCTGGGAGATCGGTCTGGCACTATTCATGGCCGCGGGCGTCACGGCCCGGGCCGCCGAGGACTTCGTTTTCGCCGGCGAGCGGGTGAAGAGCGGCACGAGCCTCTCGGGATCGCTCGCCGTCCCGGCCGGAAGGGACGGCGCCGCGACCGAGATCCCGTACATCGTCGTTCACGGGACGAGAAAGGGCCCGGTCCTGGCCCTCGTGGCCGGCGTCCACGCCTACGAATACCCGCCCATCCTCTCTCTCTACCGGCTGAAGGGCCTCGTCGACGCCAAGTCCCTGCGGGGGACGCTGATCATGGTCCCCATCGCCAACCTGCCGAGTTTCAAGAAGCGAACGATCTATTACGGGCCGGACGATTGGAAGAATCTCAACCGGGTCTTCCCCGGCGACCCGGCCGGCACGACCAGTCAGCGGATCGCCGCCGCGCTTGATGCCAACGTGGTCCAGCGGGCCGACGTCCTCGTCGATATGCACTGCGGGGACGGCAACGAAGCCCTTATCCCGTACACCTATTGGATGGTCAGCGGCGACAAGCCCTTCGACGCCAGAACTCGGGAGCTGGCCCTGGCCTTCGGCCTGCCCCACATCATCATCGACGAGACCCGCGGCCGCGACCTCAAGGATTCGAAATACCTCGGCAACACGGCCATCCTTCGGGGCAAGCCGGCCATCACCACCGAGGCGGGCTGCCTCGGCCGGACGGACGAGGAATCCATCGCCCGCAACGTCCGCGGCGCCCTGAGCGTCATGAGGCACCTCGGGATGATCGAGGGTGAGCCCGCCCCGGCGACCGACCCCGTATGGATCGACAAATATGAGGTCGTCAATTCCCGATGGAGCGGCCTCTTCGCCCCGCGGATCGAGATGGGCTATTACGTCAGGCAAGGCCAGATCGTAGGCACCATCACGGACTATCTCGGGAACTGGAAGGAGGACGTCCGGGCCCCGTTCACCGGCATCCTCCTCTACGTCATCGGCACGCCGCCCTGCAACGAAGGCGAGCCCCTGTTCGAGGTCGGCCGGGTCAAAGAGAAGTGACGGGCCGATGAAGCTCCGGGGCGTCATCTTCGACCTCGACGGCACCGTCGTCGAGAACGATTACGACTGGTCCCGGATCCGCGAGGAGCTCGGGACGAGCGGGACCTCCATCCTGGCCTACCTCGATTCCCTCGAAGGCCCCGAGCGGTCGGCCAAGTGGGCCATCCTCGAGTCCCACGAGGCGGCCCAGACCGAGGCCTCGGTGCTGCGGGAGGGCGTCCGCGATCTCCTGGCCCTCCTCCGGGCCCGCGGCCTCTCCGCCGCCCTGGTCACCAACAATTCCCGGCGGAACACCGAGTTCCTGCTCGAGAAGTTCGACCTCGCGTTCGACTGCGTCGTCACCCGGGAGAGCGGCCTGTGGAAGCCGTCCGGCGCCCCGTTCCTCGACGTGATGAGGACGCTCGGGCTGGCGCCGGACGCTTGCGGCGTCGTCGGGGACACCCATTTCGACGTCCTGGCCGCCCTCGACGCCGGGATCGACGCCATCTTCCTCCTCTCCGACGAGCCCGAGCGGTTCGCCGGCTTCCCCGTCGAGGTCTTCCCGGACGTCGCCTTCCTCCGGGACCGGCTCGAATCGCTGCTGGCCGCCTGATCCCCCGACCCGGCGAATGGAACAAACCGCGGGCCTCCGTTGTAGTAGGGGATGGAGGCCCCGTCGACGGGGTCCTCGAGGAGGCCGCACATGATCAGCCGAAGGTCCCTTAAAAGCCTGGCGACGCTCGCCGGACTGGTTTTGGTCCTCGCCTTGGGCGCCGCGCCGGCGCTCCGGGCGGACGGATTCATCATCCCCGACCGGCGGCCCGGCGAGCCCGCGCCGCCCCTTAGCGTCAAATACCACCGGGTCAAGGTCGAGATCGACGGACAGGTGGCCCGGACCTCTATCGACCAGGTCTTCCTCAATCCCACCGGCCGGGACATCGAGGGGACCTACGTCTTTCCCGTCCCCGAGGGCGCGTCCGTTTCCGAGTTCGCCATGTTCATCGGGAACGAGAGGGTCAAGGGCGAGATCCTCGAAAGCGCCGAGGCCCGGCGGATCTACGAGGACATCGTCCGCCGCATGAAGGACCCGGGGCTCCTCGAATACCTCGGCCGCAACCTCTTCCGGGCCCGCGTCTATCCCATCCCGGCCCGCGGCGAAAAGCGCGTCCAGATCTCCTACACCGAAGTCCTCAAGGCCGAGAACGGCCTGGTCCGCTACCTCTATCCGCTCAACACCGAGAAGTTCTCCCATGACCCGCTCGAGGACGTCGGCGTTTCCGTCCGGATCGAGAGCCCGGTCCCCATCATCAACGTCTATTCTCCTTCGCACCGTATCTCCGTGCGCAAGGAGGCCGCGGGCCGGGCGCTCGTCGGCTACGAGGCCGAGGACGTCCGCCCGGACAAGGACTTCCTCCTCTATTATTCGCTCTCTAAGGACGACGTCGGCCTGTCCTTCATGGGTTGGGACGGTCCCGACGGCGGCACGTTCATGTTCCTGGCCTCGCCCCGGTTCGCCGCCGCGGGCGAGCGGATCGTGGCCAAGAACGTCGTCCTTGTCCTCGACAGCTCGGGCAGCATGAGCGGGACCAAGATCCGCCAAGCCAAGGAAGCGGCCCGGTTCGTCCTCGAACACCTCGACCGCCGCGACGCGTTCACGCTGGTCGATTTCGATGACGGCGTCACCGCCTTCACGGACGGCCTCGTCCCGGCCACGGCGGAGAACGTCGGCCGGGCCCTGAAGTTCGTCGAGGCCATCGAGGACACGGGCGGCACGAACATCAATGACGCCCTGCTCGCGGCCCTGGCGCGGATGCGCGGCGGCGACCGGCCCAACTACGTCCTCTTCCTCACGGACGGCCTGCCGACCGCCGGGACGACGGACACGGCGGACATCCTCCGGAACCTGGAGAAGGCCGACGCCCTACGGTCGCGGATCTTCGTCTTCGGCGTCGGCGACGACGTCAACACCGAGCTCCTCGACCGGATCTCCTCGGACCACCGGGGCACGTCCGTCTACATCGGCGAAGGCGAGGACCTCGAGGTCGCCCTCTCGGGCTTCTACGAGAAGATCTCCTCTCCGCTTCTCTCCGACCTGACTGTGGAGTTCCAGGGCATCGAGACGAGCCAGGTCTATCCCCGGACGCTGCCCGACCTTTTCAAAGGCTCCCAGCTCGTGCTCGTGGGCAAGTACCGCGGCAAGGGACCGGTGAAGGCCATCCTGACCGGCAAGAGCGGCCGGGAGGAAAAGCGTTTCGTCCTCGAAGGCGTGCGGACGGACGCGGGCGGGCGGTACGGCTTCCTGCCGCGGCTCTGGGCGACGCGTCGGATCGGCTATCTCCTCGAGGAGATCCGGCTGCGCGGCTCGAACGCGGAGCTCGTCGACGAGATCAAGCGGCTGGGCCTCAAATACGGCATCGTCACTCCCTATACCTCCTACTTGGTCACCGAGCGGGAAGCGATGACCTTGGACGCGGCTTCGCCGGCGGCGCGGGAGGCCATCGACACCGGCCGGGTCACGGGCGTGGGCGCGGTCCGCGCGGCCAAGGCCACCCTGGGCTTCAAGGACGGGGAGCGGGCGGCCCAGGTCGTCTCCGAGCGCATCCTTTATAAGGAAGACAAGACCTTCTACCTCAAGGACGGCGTCTGGACCGACAGCGAATACCGGGCAGGCTCTCCGGTCAAGGAGATCGCCTTCGACTCCGACGAGTTCTACCGGTTCATGGCCGCCAAGCCCGGCTTGGCCAAATATCTCTCCGTCGGCAAGAAGGTCGTCGTGGTCCACGAAGGCATCGCTTATAGGATCATGGACTGAATCTCGGGACGATGCGGCCGCTTATCGGCTCGGAAAGCCGTCTCGCCCTCATGGGAAAAGTATGAAGACGCCGGGACGTGCGCCGGACCCGGCGCCAAAACAACTCGCTCGGCGTCCGCTACGCCTCGCTCAAACAAACACGTTTTGTCGGTTTCCGGGGAAACTCCCCGTGTCCGCCACGCGTCCCGGCTAAACTTTTCCAAATCGGGCTCAACGGCCTTCCTCGCCGATCAGTCGCGGCCGACAATCAGGCATAGAACTCAGGTGTAAGGCGCTTACGGTTTTCTGAGCCGATAAAAGCGGCCGCCGATCGAGCATGGCCGGCTATCCATCTTGATTTATCGGGGGCGATTGGTCACAATGGACGCGATTCCACCCCGGAGGACCCGATGCCCGACGAGAAACTGCTCCTGATCCCCGGCCCGAGCCCGGTCGTGCCGCGCATCCTCGACGCCCTGGCCAAGCCCACGGTCTCCCACGTCGGGCCGGACATGGCCCGCGACCTCAAGGAGGCCTGCGAGAACCTGAAGAAGATCGTCTTTTGCGACGACGGCGAGCCGTTCATCGTCTCGGGCGCCGGGACCCTGGCCATGGAGATGGCCGTCCTCAACGTCGCCGGCCCGGGCGACCGGGTCCTCGTCCTCTCCCAGGGCTACTTCGGCGACCGGATGGCCCAGATCTGCCGGGCCTTCGGCATCGACCACGACGTCCTCGAGTGCGAGTGGGGCCGGGCCGTGACCCCGCGCGAGCTCGAAGGGCGGCTGAAGGCCAAGAACTACAACGTCGTCGTCGGCACCCACGTCGACACGGCCACGGGGGCCTGCGCCCCGGTCGAGGAGTACGGCCAGGTCCTGGAGAAGACGGGCGCCCTGTTCGTCGTCGACGGCGTCTGCGCCACCGGCGGCATCCCGGAACGGATGGACGCCTGGGGCATCGACGTCGTCCTGACCGCGGCGCAGAAGTGCCTGGGCGCGCCGCCCGGCCTGTCGATCCTCGTCCTGTCGCCGCTGGCCATGGAGAAGCGCCGCGGCCTGGCCGCGGTCCCGGCCTACTACTCCGACCTTCTGCGCTGGCTGCCGGTCATGCGCGACCCGACGAAATATTTCTCGACGCCCTGCGTCAACGAGATCAGGGCTTTCGCCGAGGGCACGCGGATCGTCGTCGAGGAGGGCCTCGACGACCGCTTCGAGCGCCACGAGCTCTATGCCGAGGCCCTCCGGGCCGGCCTGGCCGCCCTCGGCTTCGGCTTCTTCACCGATCCCGATTTCTTCGCCCCGACCCTTTCCGTCGTCCGCTACCCCGAGGGGCTCGACGATCAGGCCTTCCGCGCCGGTCTCAACGCCAATGGCGTGGTCGTCGCCGGCGGCCTCGGCCCCACGGCGGGCCGGGTCTTCCGCATGGGCCATATGGGCAACCTGACCTCGGCCCAGGTCCGGTTCGCGATCGACGCCGTGGAAACGACCCTGGCCGGCCTCGGCCGGACCATCCCCCCGGGGACCGGGCGCCGGGCGGTCGACGGCGTCCTCAAGGCCCGCTAAAAGGACAGGTCCCGCATGAAGAGCAAGGTCTATCTCATCGCCGCCGATTCCGGCGAGCCCGCCGAGGTCCTGGCCGAGAAGGCCAAGCGGGTCTATCTGGCCACGGGCTTCAACGAGCGCCTCGCCGAGCAGGACTTCACCGCCCTCAAGATCCATTTCGGCGAGGCCGGCAACATCGGCTACATCAAGCCCCAGTGGCTCGTCAAATTGATCTGGGAGGTCCGGCAGCGGACCCCGCACGCCTTTCTCACCGACTCCAATACGCTCTATGTCGGCCACCGCTCGAACTCGATCGACCACCTCCGGCTGGCCTGGTCCCACGGCTTCACGCCCGAGATCACCGGCCTGCCGGTCATCATCGCCGACGGGCTCATCGGCCGCGACAAGCACGAGCCGCGGAGCGCCCAGGCCCGGACGGCCTCTTCGAAGATCGCCAGCGCCATCCTCGACTCCGACGCCCTTATCGCCCTGACCCACGTCACCGGGCACGTGCAGACCGGCCTCGGCGCGGCCATCAAGAACATCGGCATGGGCTGCGCCTCCCGGGCCGGCAAGCTGGAACAGCATTCGGTCACCCGACCCCGGGTCAACGCCAAGCAATGCCGGAACTGCAGCGTTTGTATGGCCTTCTGCCCCGAAGCGGCCATCGTCCAGGCCGAGGGCCACGTGGTCATCGACCCGGCCCGGTGCATCGGTTGCGGCGAGTGCCTGGTCGCCTGCAAGTTCGGCGCCATCAAGATGAAGTGGGACGAGGACTCCCTGCGCCTCCAGGAGAAAATGGCCGAGTACGCCCTGCGCGTCCTCGAGCACTTCAAAGGCAAGGCCGTCTTCGTCAACTTCCTCACCCGGGTGACCAAGGACTGCGACTGCATGGCCAAGAACCCGAAGCCCATCGCCGCGGACATCGGCATCGCGGCCTCCCTCGATCCCGTCGCCGTCGACCAGGCCACGGCCGACCTCCTCGTCGCCCGGGGCGGAGGGCAGGACCCCTTGCGCGCCGGCTACGACATCGACTGGTCGGGGCAACTGGCCCACGGCGAGAGGATCGGTCTGGGGAAGAGGGATTACAGGCTGGTCGAGACCGTCTGACCCGCCTCCGTCCCGAAGGCCGTCAGGCCTGACGCCGCAGGTGCGGCATGAGGACGGCCAGGGCCGTCGCCCCGCCGAGCATCACTCCCGAGCCTATCAGGACGGCGGCCGTCTGGCCGAGATGCTCGGCCGTGACGCCCACACCGAGCGCCCCGAGGGGCATCAGCCCGAAGAAGACCAGCGTATAGACGCTCATGATCCGGCCGCGGAGGGCGTTGGGGCTATGGGTCTGGACCAGGGCGTTGGCCAGGTTGAAGATGAGGATGAGGGCCAGGCCGGACCCGAAAATGAGAATGAGCGAGAGGGGCGTCCCGCGGGACAGGGCGAAGAGGGCGGCCGTGACGGGCAGGGCGAAGGTCCCGACGGTCAGGAGCTTGCCCCGGAAACGGAACCGGCCGAGCGAGGCGATGAGGAGCGCCGCGGCCAGCGCCCCGAGACCGCGGGCCGACTGGAGGTAACCGTTGGTCTTGGCGTCGCCGTGCAGGACGTCGACCGCCCAGGCCGGGAAGAGGGTGACGAAGGAGATGCCGAAGAGGCTGACGATGCCGATGAGGCCGATGATCGTCCTGATCAGCGGGTGGCCGGATACGTAGGCCAGTCCTTCCTTGAGGTCGGCCCAGGCTGAGTTCCGGCCCGTCGCGGGCGCGGACGGCTCGAGCTTCATCCTCTTCAAAGCGACGAGGACGGCGACGAAGGACAGGCCGTTGACGACGAAACACCAGGCCGGGCCGAAGAAGGCGTAGACGAGGCCTCCGGCCATCGGGCCGACGGCCATGGCCGTGTTGAACATGGCCGAGTTCAGGGCGATGGCGTTGGTCATGTCCTCGACGGCCACCATTTCCAGGATGAAGGATTGGCGGGCCGGAGCCTCGAAGGCGTTGGCCGTTCCCAGAAAGAACGCCAGGACCAGGACATGCCACGGCTGGACCAAGTGGAGGAAGGTCAACGCGGCCAGGACAAAGGCCAGGACCATCATGGCCGTCTGGGTGATGATGAGCAGGGCCCGCCGCGACATCCGGTCGGCGATGACGCCGGCGTAGAGCATGAACAGCCAGGTCGGGACCCCGGTGGCGAACCCGACCAGACCGAGGTAGGCCGGGGACTTGGTCAGGTCGAAGACCAGGAAGCCGAGGGCCGTCGACTCCATCCACGTGCCGAAGAGGGAGATGATCTGGCTCCAGAACCAGAGACGATAGTTCGGGTACTTGAGCGCCGTCACGGCCTGCTTCCAGCTCATGCTTTTGCGCACGCCGTGGATGCGGCGGATGAGGGTTTTCAAAGGACCTCTTCGCCGTCGGGGGCCCAGGCCGGGTCGACGATGCAGAGAAAGACGAGATCGCCCGGACCGAGGTTCTCGATGGCTTGGACGGCGAGCGGCGGGATGTAGACGGCCTGGCCGGCGGCGACCTCCGCGGTCTCGTCCCCCACGCGCATCAGGCCGCGCCCCTCAAGCACGTAGTAGACCTCGGCGCCCTTCAGGCGATGGGGGAGGGTCTTCCCGCCCGCCTTGACCACGGCGTGGGCCAGGCTGTAGCCGATCGCGAGCGGTTCCTTGGCCGGGTGCAGCAGCTCCCGGAGGGCGGAGGCGTCGCCTGCGGCGATGGCGGTAATGGTTCCGAGCGATTTGACGATCATGGACCGAGAGATAAAAAAAATCGGGGAGGTGGGATTTGAACCCACGACCCCAGCGTCCCGAACGCTGTGCGCTAGCCAGGCTGCGCTACTCCCCGACTTGAGCGGCTTATTATACACGGTTCTTCGGTGAAAGAAAAGGGGCGCCGGAGCGCCTCCGATATTGACGGCGGGCCGGTCCTGATGTAAAGAAAGGGGGCCGACGGATTCCGGAAAGGAGATCGACATGCGCTTTCGTATCCTGTTGACCGCGCTCCTCACGCTGGGAGCGATAGGGGCGCTCGCGGCCCAGGACGCCGCTCCGGCCAAGCCCGCCATGGTCGCCGGCGATTGGGAGATGACGACGCAGTCCCCCCAGGGCGACATGACCGCCGACGCGACCTTCGTCCAGGACGGGGACAAGATAAAGTTCACCTCCACCATAATGGGCATGGAGATGGCGGGCGAGGGAACGATCAAGGGGCAGGACATCGAATGGACCGTCGTCCTCAGCACTCCGCAGGGCGATATGGCGTTGACCTATAAGGGCAAGGTCGAGGGCGAGACGATGGCTGGCGAGGTCCAGGCCGGCGACTTCGGCGCCTTCCCGTGGACGGCTAAGAAGAAACAGTAGGTCCGGTCCCCCCGCGTCCCCCCTGTCCCGGCCCGCCGGGAAAGGGTATAATACCGCCTCGCTTTCCTATTCATCCAGGAGGGGATTCGTCATGACGACCTGGTGGCATCTCGCGACCGACGAGGTCGCCGGCAAGCTCCGATCCGACCTCAAGTCCGGCCTGTCTTCGGCCGCCGCGGCCGAGACGCTCCAGACGCTCGGCCCGAACGAGCTCCAGGAAAAGAAGGGCCGCGGCCCCCTGGCCATCTTTTTCGACCAGTTCAAGAGCCTGATGATCGGCGTCCTCATCGCCGCCGCCCTCATCTCGGGCTTCCTCAAGGAGTGGGTCGACGCGGTGGCCATCCTGGCCATCGTCATCCTCAACGCCATCCTGGGCCTCGTCCAGGAATACCGGGCCGAGAAGAGCCTGGCCGCCCTGCGACAGCTCTCCGCGCCGAACGCCAAGGTCGTCCGCGACGGGGAGGCCCGGATCGTCCCGGCCCGCGAGCTCGTCCCCGGCGACCTCGTCGAGACCGAGGCCGGCGACCACATCCCGGCCGACAGTCGGGTCGTCTGGCACACCTCGAACTTCGCCGTCCAGGAGGCCAGCCTGACCGGGGAGTCGACGCCCGTCGCCAAGACCGA
>JBFYNT010000217.1:0-3411 GCA_041304225.1 Candidatus Aminicenantota bacterium | reverse complement strand
GCTCTTCCGATCTGTCCGCGAGGGCGACATACTCAAGCGGCGGCTTCTCGGCAACGAGAAGATCAGCGTCCGGGCCCGGGTCGAATCGCGCGCGGAGACGGCCGACCTGGAGAACGTCGTCTGCCACATCCCGGGGACCGATCCGGCCGCCGGGGAGGTCATCCTCTCGGCCCACCTGTTCGAGGGCCTTCAGAAGCAGGGCGCCAACGACAACATCTCCGGCAGCGCCTGCATCCTCGAGGTCGCCCGGGTCCTCCACACGCTCGTCGCCGAAGGGCGCCTGCCCCGGCCCAAGCGGACCATCCGCTTCATCTGGGGGCCGGAGTTCTCGGGCATCGGGGCGTGGGTCAAGGCGAATCCGGAGATCATGGACCGGACGCTCTGCAACATCAACATGGACATGGTCGGCGAGTGGCTGTCGAAGAACAAGTCCTTCTTCTGCCTGATGAGGACGACCTACGGCCGTCCCCACTACATCAACGACGTCATGGAGAACTACTACCGCTATCTCGGCGAGGGCAGCCGCGAGCGCATCCAGAACCGGTCCACGGCTTCGGGCGTCCCCGTGCGCGTCATCGCTCCGACCGGCGCCGACGAGCCCTTCTATTATTCGATCGAGACCCACTACGGCGCTTCCGATCATGAGGTCTTCAACGACTGGGCCGTCGGGGTCCCCGGCGTCATGATGATCGCCTGGCCCGACCAGTGGTACCACACCTCCGGCGACACGGCCGACAAGTCCGACCCGACCCAGCTCAAGCGGGCGGCCGTGATCGGGGCCGCGGGCGCCTACACGGTGGCCTCGGCCGACGCCGAAGCCGCCTCGGCGATCGCCGCCGAGACGGCCTCGAACGCGATCCGGCGCCTGGGCCACCAGCTGGCGGTCGCCCTGGAAGCGCTGAACGGCGCCAAGGCGGACACGCTCGCCGAGGATCATCGCTACGCCCGCGGCCTCCTCGAGGCCGCGATCATGAACGAGAAGGCGACGCTCGGGACCGTCGTCGAGCTGGCTCCCGGCGACGCGGCCCTCGCGGCCGACATCGCCCGGCTGGCCAAGGCCGTGGACGGGGCCGGGGCCGCCGGCTTCGCGGCCCTCGACGCCCGCCGGACCGCGGTCGCGGCGAAGCTCGGCGTGAAGCCTTCTCCGCTGGTCCCCTCGGAGCTCGAGAAGAGAGCCGCCAAGATCGTGCCCCGGCCGACGGCCAAGGTCCGGGCCGAGGGCTACCGCGGCTACCAGAAGCACCTGCAGGCCGTGCCCCAGACCGAACGGGCCAAATTCCCCCTGGCGGGCAAGGACCTGGTCCTGGCCGATCAGGGCGAGCTGCAACTGCTCATCGACGGCCAGCACAGCGCCCTCGACATCAAAAAGATGCTCGACGCCCAGAACGAGCGGCGGTCGACCCTCCAGGCCATCCTCAACTACCTCGAGATCCTCAAGCTGGCCGGCCTGGTGGAGTGGTGAGCCGGATTTTGGGCTCGCGATATAATGGAATGTCATGACCGAGGATAGGGGAAGGAAGACCCGGGCGGCGTTCGGGAAGGTCTCCGCCGCGGCCCTGGCCGCGGCCCTGATCCTCGGCCCCGCCTGCGGTCGGAAAGCCCCGGCCCTCAAACACGTCATTCTCTTCATCGGCGACGGGATGTCGGCCCGGACGGAGGTCGCGGCCAGCCGTTACCTCTACGGCCGGGACGACGGCCTGGCCTGGCACAAGCTGCCGGCCAAGGCCTATGTCGCCACCTGGGACGTCAACGTCTACAACGCCAACGCCCGGCGGGCCGGGCGTCCGCCGTATTCCCGGTCGGCGTTCACGCCTCTCCTCGGCTACGATGTCAAAGCCGGCGGGGCGCGGCCGCCGTTGGGCCCGGACGCCCGCCGCTTCCCGGCCGGGCCGGCCACGGACTCGGCTTCGGCCGCGACCGCCCTGGCCACGGGATATAAGACCGACTCCGGGAACATCTCCTGGCTCCCCGGCGACCCTCCGGACGGCGCGCTGCCGACGATCGCCGAGGATCTCCGGGCGCGCGCCGGCGCGGGGATCGGCGTCATCAGCACGGTGCCCTTCGACCACGCGACCCCGGCCGCCTTCGTCAGCCACAATGCCAGCCGCAGCTCTTACTATACCGGGCTCAAGGGCTATCAAGGATTGGGCATCGGGGACGAGATCGTCCTGCGGACCAAGCCCGACGTCGTCATCGCCGGCGGCCATCCGGGCCTCGACAATCCGGACTTCGATCCCAAGAAGGGCTACATCTCGGAGTCCCTCTACCGCGCCCTCCAGGCCTCCACGGAATACGTATTCGTGGAGCGCCGCCCCGGCCAGGACGGCGGCCGGGCCCTGGCCGAGGCCGCGTCCGCCGCGGCCCGGGAGGGCCGCAAGCTCTTCGGGCTCTTCGGCGGCAAGGGCGGCAACTTCGACGTCCCGCGGGTCGAGGACTCGCCCGGCCGGCCCGCGATCGTCCCGCAGACCGACGAGAATCCCACCCTGAGCGAGGCCACCCTGGCCGCCCTGGACTATCTCGGCCGCGACCCCGACGGGTTCTTCCTGGTCGTCGAGCAGGGCGACATCGATTGGGCCAATCACGACAACGATTATTCGGCCATGATCGGATGCGTCGCGGACCTCGACGGCGCGGTCCGGGCGGCCCTGGCCTTCGTCGACCGCCCGGGCGACGCCATCGACTGGACGAACACGACCCTCCTCGTGACCGCCGACCACGCCACGGGCGGGCTGCGGCTCGACCCGGCCCGGCCGCTGGGCGCGGGCGACCTGCCGAGCCAGGCGCCCCGGGTCGAAACGGAGGAGCCGCCGGCGCGGACGGGGAGTGACCGCGGCAACGGCGCGAAGGGCCCCGGCCTCGGGGCGCCGGAGTATCTGTCGCCTTACGTCTATCCGGACGAGGACGTCTCGTACGGGACGGCCGGGCACACCAACGAGCTCGTCAACCTGGCCGCCGTCGGGGCCGCCTCCCGCGAGCTCATGAAGCTCCGCGGCACCTGGTACCCGGGGCTCATACTCGACAACACCCAGATCAACGCCGCCCTTCGGCGGGCCTTGGGCCTGCCCTCCCGCTGACCCCCAAAATGGGGGACATGATACCTATTTCCCTATTTTTCGGGCTTGAGTTCCTTTAGCCGGATGTTGCGGAACTCCACGAGCGAGCCGTGGCCCAGGAAACCGATATGCCCGGAGGCCCGCTTCAGCCCGGGATGATCGTTCCCGTCTATCGTGCCGCCGCTGCTCGCCGCGTCGAGGTCGGCGTCGACGATCGTCGCGCCGTTCACGGCGACCGTGACGCGCCGGCCCTTGACCGTGACCTCCTCGGCGTTCCATTCCCCCGGCGGCCTGAGGTAGCCGCGCCGGGCCGGGACGACGCCGTAGATCGAGCCGTGATACTGGTAGGATTTGAGAT
>JBFYNT010000216.1:0-7712 GCA_041304225.1 Candidatus Aminicenantota bacterium | reverse complement strand
CGAACTCGTCGTATTGGGCCTTCATCTCGGGGTCTTCCAGCGCCTTTTTGGCCGCGTCGGTGGTCGCCATGGCCCGGGCGACGTCGACGGCCACGACGCCCATGGTCGACCGCGGCAGGAGCTTGATCAGGGCCTCGCCGGCGGCGGCGCCGCTCTTGACCCCGCTCGAGGGGGCGCAGGCGGCGAAGGCCAAGATCAGGATGATGGCCAGAGAGAATGCGGCTGTTCTTTTCATCGTCGGGACCTCCTGGGTTTGATCTCGGATGGACTATACCACCATTGGCCCCCGCCGGGCAATCGGGCCCGGCCGCGCGCCTTGCGACCGGCTTCATTTTGTTGTAAGTATAGAGGCTCCGGACCCGCCCCCGACGGAGAAGTGAAAGGAGACGCCCATGACCGCATCCCGCCCGATCCGGGCCCTCGCCCTCGCTCTCGTCCTCGCGGCCGCCGTCCTCGCGCCTCTCGCCGCGGCTGGCGAGTATCCGGCCGTCCTGAGCCTCAAGGAACAGGCCGCCGTCTACGACGGCTGGCTGTCCGTCCGGTTGGAGAAGATCCTGCCCGAGCTCATGCGGCGGGAGAAGATCGACATGTGGCTGGTCATCTGCCGGGAGTACAACGAGGACCCGGTCTACCTGTCGCTCGTTCCCTTCGCCAGCCTGTCGGCCCGCAGGCTGAGCGTGCTGGTCATGTTCGACCGGGGCGGGGAGAAGGGCGTCGAGAGGTTCGCCGTCAGCCGCTATGGCGTCGGCAAGCTCTTCCCGACGGTCTGGAAGGCCGGCGAGGAGGACCAATGGCAGGCCCTGGCCAAGGCCATCAGGGAGCGCGACCCCGAACGGATCGGCATCGACGAATCGGACGTCTTCGCCTTCGGCGACGGCCTCAGCGCGTCGCTTAAAAAGAAGCTCGTCCAGGCCCTCGGTCCAGAGCTATCGAAAAAGCTCGTCGGGGCGGAGCGGCTGGCCGTGGGCTGGCTCGAGCGCCGGCTGCCCGAGGAGATCGAGGCCTACGACCGCATCTGTTCCATCGCCCACGCCATCATCGCCGAGGCCTTCTCCTCCGCCGTCATCACCCCGGGGGTCACGACGGCCGCCGACGTCGAGTGGTGGATCTGGGAGAAATTCCGGGCCCTCGGCCAGACCACCTGGTTCGATCCCAGCATCTCCATCCAGCGGCCCAAGACCAGCCCGTTCAAAGACAGCCCGGTCATCCATCCGGGCGATCTGCTGCACTGCGACATCGGCATCAACTACCTGCGCCTCAACACCGACACGCAGCAGCACGCCTACGTCCTGAGGCCGGGCGAGACCGACGCGCCCCAGGGGCTGAAGACGGCCCTGGCCAAGGGCAACCGGCTCCAGGATATCCTCCTCGGCGAGATGAAGGAGGGCCTGACCGGGAACCAGATCCTGGCCGCGGCCCTCAAGCGGGCCAAGGACGAAGGCCTGAGGCCGAGCGTCTACACGCATCCCCTCGGCGTCCACGGCCACGCGGCCGGGCCGACGATCGGGCTGTGGGACAAGCAGGGCGGCGTCCCCGGCGACGGCGACTACCCTCTCTATCCCGACACGGTCTACGCCATCGAGCTCAACGTGGTCGACGCCGTCGCCGAATGGGGCGGCCAGGACGTCCAGATCGCCCTCGAGCAGGACGCCGTCTTCAGCAAGGCGGGCCCCCGGTTCCTCGACCGGCGCCAGACCGAGTTCATCCTGGTCAAGTGAAGGCCCGCGGAATGAGCATGGATCTCGCCGGAGGGAGATGGGAATGACCGAAGAGACCGCGCCGGTCGAGCCGACGCCCTTCCAGAAGATCGTGCGGGGGCGGAGGAGCATCCGCCGCTATCTCGAGACGCCGGTGGAGTCCTGGAAGCTCCGGGCCTGCCTCGAGGCGGCCCGGATCGCCCCCTCGGCGCACAACTCTCAGCCCTGGCGGTTCGTCGTCGTCGACGAGCCCGGCCTCAAGACGAAGCTGGCCGCCGCGGCCTTCTCGGGCATCTACTCCGGCTCCAAGTTCGCCGCCCAGGCCCCCGTCCTCCTGGTCCTGCTGGCCAAGCGCCACCTCGTCGCCCACCACCTCGGCGCCCGCTTCCAGAAGGTGCCCTATTATCTCGTGGACATGGGCATCGCCGGCGAGCACGTCGTTCTCCAGGCCGAGGAGCTGGGCCTGGCGACCTGCTGGATGGGCTGGATCAACTACCGGCGGATCCGCAGGGTCCTGGCCGTACCGCGCAAATTCAAGATCGTGGCCATGATGCCCGTGGGCTACGCCGAGAAACGGCCCCAGCGAGAGCCGCCCCGCCGAGCGTTCGAAGGCGTCGTCACGTTCAACGAGGCGCCTCGGGAGTGAAGGACCGCCGCATGCCCGTCTTCGTCATCATCGCCCTCTCGGTATACGTCCTCATAAACTATTACATCGTCCACCGGGGCGCGCAGGCCCTGGCCGCCTCGCCCGGAGCCCGCCGGGCCTTCCTCGTTCTCTACATCGGGCTGGCCCTGGCCTTCCCTCTGGGGCGCATCCTCATGGCCGTCGCCCCCGGGGCCGCGACCTCGGCCCTGGTCGAGGCCGGGACGTTCCATCTGGCTGTGATGCTCTACGCCTTCTTGGCCGTCCTGGCCGTCGATACCGTCCGTCTCGTCCAGTCGTTCCTGCCGTTCCTGCCGAAGTCCCTGTTCGCCGAAGGCGCCCGGACCGGTCCGGTCCTCTTCGCGGTCGCGGCCGGCGCCGTCGCCCTGACCGTCGCCGCCGGGGCCTGGAACGCCACCCGGCTGCGGACGGTCGAACTCGAGATCCGCCTGCCGGCGAAAGCGGGGACGGCCGGGGGGCTGACCATCGTGGCCGCCTCCGACCTCCATCTGGGGGCGCTGGTCGGCCCCTCCCGCCTCCGGAAAGTGGTCGAACGGATGAACGCCCTCGAGCCCGACATCGTCCTTTTCGCCGGGGACATCGTCGACGAGTCGGTGACCGAAAAGATCGAGTCCCGTCTCGGCGGCATCATGAAGGGCCTGCGGGCGCCTCTCGGCATCTTCGCCTGCCCGGGCAACCACGAGTTCTACAGCGGCCTCGATCGGAACCTGGCCTGTCTCCGGTCCTGCGGCATCACGGTCCTTCAGGACGAGGCTGTCGAAGTGTCCGGGGCTTTCATCCTCGTCGGACGGAGGGACCCGAGCTCGCTCGCGATCCAGGAGGTCCGGTTGTCCATCCCGGGCATCCTGAACGCAAGCGGTCTCGCGGCCGGGCTCCCGATCGTCGTCCTCGACCACCAGCCCCTCCATCTCGAGGAGGCGGCGGAGGCCGGGGTCGCCCTCCAGGTCTCGGGCCACACGCACGACGGCCAGCTCTTTCCGATCGGCCTCATCAACGGCCTCATCTACGAGCTCAACTGGGGTACCCTGAAGAAGGGGAATACCCAATACTACGTGACGAGCGGCGCGGGGACCTGGGGGCCGCCCGTGCGCGTCGGGAGCCGGGCCGAGATCGTCCGCATCCGCGTCACCTTCGACCGTCCCGCAGACTGATCCCTGCGGGGGCCTAAAAGGATTTTTCTTCCGATTCTGGGACGTCCCTCTCTCGGGTTTTGGCTCGCAACGGGGAGCGGATTCCCAGGAGCGGATCAGGCAGGATCGGGACGGAGCACCCGGAGTCCCGACCTGCGAAACATCTTAAGAAAGCGCTTTCTTACGATGAGAGGGAAGCCCACAAAAGGGAGAAGAACCAAAAAAAAGGGAGAAAGGCACGGGCCTTTCTCCCCTTGGGATCTCGATCGGGGGGCCGGATTACTTCTTGACGGGGGGCGTCGCGGCCTTGGCCTGGTCGTAGCGGCGGACGACCTCGTCGGTGACGTCGATCGTGGGGCTGGCGGTGACCACGCCGCTCGACATGGCGTCGAGCACGAGCTCGAGGCCGCGCTCCTTGGCCAGGGCCTCGATGATGGTGACCATCTCGCCGCGGATCCTGTTGATCAGGTTGTTGGCGAAAGCCTGGCCGTCGCGGGTGGCGTCCTCTTCGTAGCGCTTCCGCTCGGTCGTCTTCTTCTCGATGTCGGACTGGATGCCCGCCAGGGCTTCGTTGGTCATCGTCAGACGGCCGGTCGAGAGCTTGTTCTCGAGGAGCCGGATGGCGTCGTCGAGCTTCTGGATGTCGTTCTTGATCTTGGTGTCGCGGTCCTGCATCTGGGTCAGGGCCCGTTTGCCCTCGGCGCACGTTTCGAACGCCTTCTGGGAGTTGATGATGGCGACCTTGTTGAGCTGTTGGGCGTACGAAGCGCCGACGACGATCAGGATGAAGAGGATGACGAGTGGGGCGATGGTTCGGACTCTGTTCATGGGGCCTCCTATGGTGTCCTAAGCCTTATAACTCATTCCTTCACGGAAGAGATTCAGTATTCTACCACGATGCGCCGAATTTTTTAAGGGTTTCATCGATCCGCCCCAGGGCGGTCCGGAGATAGCCCGCCTCGGGGCCGTAGCCGAAGCGGAGGTAGCCGTCGAGCTCGAAGTGGTCCCCGGGTACCGTGAGGACGCTCCGCTCCCTGATCAGCCGTTCGACGAGCTCGGTCGAATTCACTTCCAGGCCGTACCGGGCGAAGCAGATGGCCCCGGCCTTGGGCGGCCGGAAGCCGAACAGCCCGCCGTGGCCCCGGAGCCACGCCTCGAGCACGGGGAAGTTGGCGTTGAGGATGCCCCGCGTCCTCCCCAGGATCCTGTCCCTGGTCGCCGGCTCGAGGGCGAACGCGGCCAGCCGGTCGCTCAGGGCCGACGGGGAGATCGTCGTGTAGTCGTGGTAGGGCCAGGTCCGCTTGACGACCTCCTCGGGACCCACGATCCAACCGATGCGCAGGCCCGGCAGGCCGTAGGCCTTGGACAGCCCGTTGACCACCAGGGTCCGTTCCGCCATCCCCCAGAAGCTCGGCGTCTGGACCCCGGAGAGCTCGGCGCCCTGGTAGACCTCGTCGGCCAGGATCCAGGCTCCGACGCCCTCGGCCAGTCCGACGATGGCCTTCATGACCCCGGGCGCCAGTACGGACCCCGTGGGATTATTGGGATTGGTCAGGACGATGAGCTTGGTCTTCGGGGTCACCAGCCGCTTCAACTCGTCGAGGTCGGGCTGCCAGTCGAGCTCCTCCCTCAAAGTGAAGGTCTTGACCCGGGCGCCGAAGGCCCGCAGGAGGCCGCCCATCTGCATGTAGTTCGGGAGCTCGAACAGGACCTCGTCGCCGGGCTCGATGAGGCTCCACATCAGGAGGAAGTTGGCTTCAGACGAGCCGGCCGTGGTCAGGATCTGCTCCAGGCCGATCCCGGGATAGAGGGCGGCGATGCGTTCGCGGAGGGGGATCGTGCCGTTGGTCTGGGTGTAGCCGAGCTCGATCCGGGTCAGCTCGTCGAGCTGGGCCGGGGTCAGGAGTTCCTTCAGGGTCATGGGGTGGACGCCGCTTTCGGACAGGTTGTACTCGACGACGTTCTCCCACAGGGACTGCATCCGCTCCATCTTGAAAAGATCGATCTTCATGGGAATACCTCTCGATACGGGGGTTCAGATCTCGACCTTGAAGACGCCCTTCAGCGCGAAGCCGAAGACGATCGACAGGACGAGGTAGGCGACGAGCCAATGGACGTTCAGGCCGAAGGCCGGGAGACGCCCGGCCGGGTATAGGACCTCGACCGAGCAGACCGGGGTCCCGGACGGCAGGGGCGGCTCGCCGGGGTAGAGGACGCGCTTCCCGAGATAGCCCCGGGACGCCAGCGCCGAGATGCGGGCCAAGCGGCGGCCGCCGACGATCACGGTCTTCTCGACCCTCAGATCGCCGACGCGGAGGACCAAACGGCCCTCGCCCGGCGAAACGGCTTTGACGCGCCAGACCGCCTCGTGCTCGTCGGGGATGCGCACGACGGGCGAGGTGACCTCGAGGCCGGGCGGCGTCTCGAGGGCCAGGTCGAGCGAAACGGGGTCGACGCCGTCCGCGAAGCCGGCCTTGACCAGGGTCTCGTCGCCCGGAGAAAGCGGCGCCCGGTCGTACCAGACGCTGAGCTGGGCCAGGATGAGCACGAGCGGCACGATCATGACGGCCAGGGGCTTGAGGTTCGCGGCGAGGTAGGCCAGGTTGGCCTTGAGCACCCCCGCCTGGGCCGCGAGGGTGACGCGCATGTCGTCCTTGTAGAGGCGCATCTCCAGCAGGTGGGCCTTGATCCGGTCCTTGGCCCGGCGGATGGCCGGCTGGTTGGAGGTCAGCTTGTAGACCTCGAGCATCAGCAGGGCCGTCAGGAGCGAGACGACCGCCAGCCCGACCCACGGCGACATGCCGCGGAAGGGGAGGAGGACCGCGCCCACGATCCCGCCGAAGACGAAGTTGACGACGTGCATGGCGGTCAACCGATGTAGCCCAGCCCCTTGAGCTTCTTCTTGATCTCCTCCTCGGAGTCGGCCTCCTCGATCTTGGCGACCTCCTTCTCGAGGCAATGGGCGACGAACTCCTCGACCGAGGAGTACCCCGACATCTCGGCGTACTTCTTGATCTTTCCGAAGAGGGCTTTGTCGACGGCGACTTTCACGGTGGCCATGGCGATGCTCCTTTGTCCGTCCCTATCCGAGGACGTTCCGGCCGATCATGTCGGCCGGCTTCTCGACGCCGAAGATCCCGAGGACGGAAGCCGTCAGGTCCTCCAGGGCCGGGGCCTCGGCCGTGAACTTCCGGTTGGTGAAGGCGATGCCCGGCAAAATGTCCGGCGCCGACATGTGGTCGCCGCTCCACCTCTGCGTGTTGTCCTCGACGATCTCGCGGGGGAACCCGCCGAGCGGCGACTGCCAGGAGATGCGGTAGCCCCTGCCGAAACCGAGGACGATGTCCGGGGCGTTCTCCAGGTTCCGGCCGCGGTAGGTCTCCCTGGCGACGAAGGCCCGCTGGACGACCCGTTCGCCGGTCAGGGGGTCGGTCAGGGCTTCGAGCTTGCGGGCGATCTCATGGACGAGGTTGTCCTTGTCCGGACCGGAGGCGACCACACCCTGGCCCTCCCGGCCCCTCTCGTTGATATAGAGGCTGTTGAGGCCCATGCCGTAGGCCCGGGTCTTGGACCAGTCGGTGTTGTCGAAGTAGGCCGATTCCTCCTGCTTCCACGGCCTCTGCAACCGGTGGTAGCCCTCGCGGAGGAGCCAGGTGTTGAGGTTGAAGCCGCGCCGGAAGGAGTTGAAGCCGTGGTCGGACATGACCAGCACGACCGTGTCCTTGTCCGCTTTCCGCAGGGCCAGGTCGAGGGCCCGGTCCATCTCGGCGTAGGTCCGGGGGATGACGTCGCCGAACCGGGCGGCCAGCTTTTCGTCGTAGGCCGGGTGGCCGGGATCGGTGAGGCGCCAGAACATGTGCTGGCGCTGGTCGGCGTTGGAGAAGTAGTAGAAGAGGAGGCCTTCGTCGAACCGGCCGAGCTCGTATTCGAGCATGGCCATGCTCTCCTCGTAGACCATGCGGTCGAGGGCCAGGAACTCCTCTTCGTCGAGGATGCCGTTCTCGAGGGCGCTCGTGTCGGCCGGCAGGCCCTTGGTGAAGTAGGGCCCGAAGCGGCGCTCGAGGTCCCGGGCGTAGGATTCCGGGGTCGATAGGGGCAGGGCCGGCCGGGCCGGGTCCATATTGATGGGCGAGACGTAGAGCTTGAACTTGGGCCGGACCTCTTTCAGGTAGAACAGGCAGATGCCGTGGACGCTCTGGGTGGGGATGAGGCCGAAACGCA
>JBFYNT010000215.1:0-3352 GCA_041304225.1 Candidatus Aminicenantota bacterium | reverse complement strand
CGTCGCCAGCAGGCTCCGGCCCAGGTCCGAGACGGCGGAGACACGGACGGGCGCGCCGTTCAGGAAGGCCCCCCCGCCCGCCTCGGCCCGGAACATCTCGTCGCGCATCGGGTCATAAACGAGCCCCAGGGTCAGCCGGCCGGCGCATTCCAGGGCGGCCGAGACGCTGAACACGGGGAAGCCGTGGGCGAAGTTGGTCGTGCCGTCGAGGGGATCGATGATCCAGCGGCAGTCCGAGGTCCCGGACCGGGCCAGTCCCTCCTCGGCCAGGAATCCGTGGCTCGGGAAGGCCGCGCCGAGGCGGCCCACGACGATCTCCTGGGCGCCCAGATCGTACGGCGTCACCAGGTCGACGGCCCCCTTGAAGGAGGCCTCCACCCGCCGGCCGAGGTTCTCCCGCAGATAGCGGCCGGCTTCGCGGACCACGGCCTCGCCGACGCGGGCGAACTCCCTGAGATCGTCCATGGGCCCTATCTTATGGGGAAATCAGGAGGGGGTCAAACCTATACCTTTTTAGTTTTTCGGCCGGCGCTGTCAAAAGCTCAAAACGTATAGGTTTGACCCCGTCCGGCCGGCTGAACCTCAGCCGGCCGTTTACGTAGTATAATAGACCGGTTAGTCTACGAACGCAGTCCGAAAGGTTGGGCCCATGAGTGAAAAGGTGAGTTTCTTGAGGCGTCGAAAAAAGCTCCTGATCGTCCTGGCCGTGGTGCTGGGCATAGGCGCCATTGTCGTCGCCAACCTCCAGTCCCGCCGTGAGAAGTCCGTCAAGGTGACCATCGACAAGGTCAAGAAGCAGGACCTGACCTCCATCATCTCGGCCTCGGGCGAGGTCAAGCCGAAGAAGAACATCAACATCAGCGCCCAGGTCCCCGGCCGGATCATCAAGATCGGCGTCGAGGAGGGCCAGGAGGTCAAGGCCGGCGACTTTCTGCTCAAGCTGGATGCGACCCAGTACGAGGCCAACGCCGACCGCGACCAGAACTTCATCCGGGCCGCCAACGCCGACCTGATCCAGGCCGAGGCCCGGCTGCAGCGCGACAAGAACACCCTGGAGCGCGTGAAACAGCTCTACGCCGACGACCTCCTCTCCAAGGAACAGCTCGAAGCGGCCCAGGCCAACTTCGACGTCACCGCCGCCCAGACGAACGCCATGCGTTTCCAGATCAAGCAGGCCGAGGCGTCGCTCAAGAGCACCATGGACAACCTGGCCAAGACGACCTACGGCTCCCCCATCGACGGCATCATCACCAGCCTTCGCGTCGAGGAGGGCGAGGTGGCCATCATCGGCACCATGAACAACCCGGGCACGGTCCTGCTGACCATCGCGGACCTGTCGGTCATGGAGGTCGAGATCGAGGTCGACGAAACCGACGTCGTCGGGGTCGCTCTGGGCCAGTCGGCCAACGTCCGCGTCGACGCCTTCCCGGACACCGTCTTCAAGGGCAAGGTCACCGAGATCGGCAGCTCCGCCATCCAGAGGACCACGGGCATCTCCACGACCCAGGAATCCAAGGACTTCAAGGTCGTCGTCACCCTCGACAATCCCGACCGGAAGCTCAAGCCCGGCCTGTCCGCCTCGGCCGACGTCATCGTGGCCGAGAAGACCCAGTCCCTGGCCGTGCCCATCTCCTCGCTCGTCCTGCGCGACAAGCCGGACGTCGACAAGAACGCTCCGGGCTCGGCCCGCGAGGAGGAAGGCGTGTACACCGTCGAGGGCGGCCGGGTCAAGTTCGTGCCGGTCGGCAAGGGCATCACCGGCGGCATGATGATCGAGATCACGTCGGGGCTCCAGGACGGCCAGGAGATCGTCACCGGTCCCTACGCCTCCCTGCGCGAGCTCAAGGACGGCGTCCTCGTCAAGCCCGAAGAGAAGAAAGGCGCGACCACCTCATGAACGGGCCGGATCCCATCGTCATCCTCGCCGAGGACCTCTGGAAGGTCTACCAGCTCGACGAGCAGCGGGTCGAAGCCCTGCGCGGCGTTTCCCTGACGGTCGAGCGAGGCGAATTCGTGGCCATCATGGGGCCGTCGGGTTCGGGCAAGTCGACCCTGATGAACCTCATCGGCTGTCTCGATACGCCGACCTCCGGCACTCTCCGCCTCAGCGGCAAGCTCGTCAGCGCCATGTCCGAGGACGAGCTGGCCTTCACCCGGAACCGCGAGATCGGCTTCGTCTTCCAGGTCTTCAACCTCCTGTCGCGCGCCTCGGCCTTCCACAACGTCGAGCTGCCCCTCGTCTACGCCGGGGCGAAGAAGGCGGAACGCCAGGAGAAGGCCCGGCGGGCCCTCGAACGGGTCGAAATGAAGCTGCGGATGAACCACAAGCCCTCCGAGCTCTCCGGCGGCGAGCGCCAGCGCGTGGCCGTGGCCCGGGCCCTGGTCAACGAGCCGTCGCTCCTGCTCGCCGACGAGCCGACGGGCAACCTCGACTCGCGCACGGGCCGCGAGATCCTCAACCTCTTCCACCGCATCCACGAGCAGGGCAACACGATCATCATGGTCACCCATGACCGCGAGGTCGCCGATCAGGCCCAGCGCATCATCCACATCCGCGACGGCCAGATCGAGAAGGACGAACGGAAAGGAGCCTAGCCCATGAACCTGTTCAAGCGCCTCGAAGGCCTCTTTTTCAGTCCGCGGCCGACGTTCGAAGGGCTGGCCGCCAAGCCCGTCTGGATCGACGCGGTCGTCATCGCGCTCGTCGCGCTCATCGCCTTCAACTTCATCATCCTGCCGTACGCCCAGAAGGAGAACCTGGCCCTGCTGAAGGACAACGCGGCGCTCCGGGAACGGATGGGCGAGGACAACTACGCCAAGATGGTCGATGCGACCGAGAACCCCTCGCCGTCCCGGCGGGTCATCCAGACCTTCGTCATGCCCCCGATGATCCTCATCCTCGGGCTCCTGCTCCAGAGCCTGATGCTCTTCATCGGGGGCCGCATCGGCTCGACCCAGGGGACCTACGTCCAGGTCCTGTCCGCGCTCGCTCACGCCGGGCTCGTCAACAGCCTGCTCGGGAACGCCGTCCGTCTGGTCCTGATCCTGACCCGCCAATCGGTCCTTCAGACATCGACCAGCCTGGCCCTGCTCTTCCCGCGGCTGGAGGTCACGTCGACGCCGTACATCGTGCTGACCCAGATCGATTTCTTCCAGCTCTGGATGTTCGGCATCCTGGCCTTCGGCCTGGCGGCCATTTTCAAGGTCTCGCTCCGCAAGGCCCTGGCCCTGTCCTACATCGTCTGGTTCCTCAAGGCCCTGGCCAACATCGGCATGGGTCTCGTTGCGATGAGCTTCCTGCGCTGACGCCGCGGCTGCACATTCCCTCGCAGCCTCGAGAGGGAAAACTCGG
>JBFYNT010000214.1:0-19496 GCA_041304225.1 Candidatus Aminicenantota bacterium | reverse complement strand
GAGAAGGTCGTCCGGGTGAAGGTCTGGGAATTCGGCGATATGGCCCACGTCCTCGTCCTCTATGAGGCCATGATCACGGGCTTTCCCATGGCGCCGCAGCAAGGGGTCGACCACCGCGTCCCGCCGGACGTCACCTACGCAAACTACCTCTACTACCTCGAGAAGAAGAAGGCCATCCTCTAACGGAGCTCGGGCGGAACGGGCCGGGCCGCCGTCACGAGCTCGTTCGTGGCCCCGGCGATGAGCCAGCGGCCGTCGCGCCGGACGAGGAGCCAGCTGTCGACCCCTTGCTGCGGCGCCATGGGAAAGCCCGTGATCATGGCCTCATAGAGGACGAGGACGTGGGCCATATCGCCGAATTCCCAGACCTTCACCCGGACGACCTTCTCGGTGAAGCCGCTGTCCCTGGGGACGACCGTGGTCTCGCCCCGCTTGAAGGGCCGTTCGTAGAAGTCGACGAAGTCCTTGATGAAGCCCTCCAAGTCGAAGGCCGTCAGGGCGGTCCGGCTCGTCCGCAGGACGATGACGGCTTCCTTCAGGAATAGGGCGCGGACCTTCTCCCAGTCGGGCATCGTTCCGCCGCTCGCGCTGACGAGGGTGTAAAGCCCGGCGACGACATCGCCGACGGCCGGGGCCGAGGCCTGTTGTCCGACGCCGGGGAGGGCGGCCAGGCCGAGAAGCAGCAGGCCGGCCGTGAGCGTCCTCAGGGACCTTGATTTCATGGTTCATTCTCCTTTACCGGGCTCGCCGAACGCCGGCCCTAGGCCTTGGCCACCTTCTCCAGCCGCCTCATGATGGAGAAGATGAAGGCGGCGGACAGGACGCAAGCGCCGGCCAGGATGGCCCAGACCACCGAAAGCGGCAGCCGCTCCCAGAAAAAGGCGGTCACCCCGACGAGCGAGTTACCGATGGCCGTGGCCGCGAACCAGCCGCCCTGCATCAGGCCCTTGTACTTGGGCGGGGCGACCTTGGAGACGAACGAGATACCTATCGGACTGAGGAAGAGCTCGGCGATGGTCAGCATGAAGTAGGTCGAGATGAGCCACCAGACGGTGACCTGGGAGTCCAGCGGGGCGACCTGGCCGCCGAGGGCCTTCGGGCTCAACAGGCCGATCGAAGCCACGATCAGGATGGCGTAGGCCACGGTCGTCGTGAGCATGCCGAAGCCGATCTTGCGCGGCGCGGAGGGCTCCTTGCCCTTGCGGTTGAGCCGGGCGAAGAGGGCGACGACGAGGGGCGTCAGGACGACGATGAAGAACGGGTTGAAGTGCTGGAACATCTGGGGCTGGAAGGGGTTCGTCGCGGCGTAACCGCTGTAGCGGAGGTAGGTCAGGACGCCGAAGCCGGCGAACGCGGCCCCGCCCAGGAGGCGGGCCAGGCTGCTCGAGCCCTTCTTCACCAGGAAGACGAGACCGAGCAAAGACAGGAAAGCCGGCAGCAGCCCGATCATGTCGAAGAGCAGGAAGGTCGCCTTCCCGACGCTGGGCACGGTGTAATCCCGGGCGAAATAGGTCAGGGTCACGGCGCTCTGGTGGAAGGCCATCCAGAAGAAGATGACGACGAAGAAGACCAGGCCGAGGCAGATCAGGCGCTCGCGCGTCTGCTCGCGGGAGAGCTCGACGACCTGCGACTTGAGCTCCGCGGACTTGGCCTTCTGGCGCTCGGTCATGGCGGCCGACTTGTAGTGCTTGCGGAAGCCCCAGAAGATGGCCATGGAGATGATCAGGCTAACGCAGGCGACGCCGAAGCCGAGGTGGTAGGACTTGCTCAGGGTGTTGATGTAGCGCGTGGCGAAGGCGCCCAGCGTGTCCAACGTGACCGAGCCGTCCTGCCCCTGGGCCAGGGTCAGGAGGGACGAGGCGTCGGCCAGTTTGCTCTTGAGAAAGTCGTTGGCCAGGGCCGGGATTCGGGCGTCATAAAGGAGTCCGGACTGGCCCATGATCCATTTGGTCATGGCCATGGACGCCGAGGGGGCGAACATGGCCCCGATATTGATGCCCATGTAGAAGATGTTGAAGGCCCGGTCGCGCGTGGGAGCGTATTTGGGATCGTCGTAGAGGTTGCCGACGACGGCCTGCAGGTTGCCCTTGAACAGGCCCGTCCCCAGGGCGACGACGATCAAGGCGACGACAACGAGCGCGAACCCGGTGTTCATCACCGTCGGCAGGGCCAGCAGGACATAGCCGATGAACATGACAACGAGGCCCAGGCTGATCGTCCGGCCGTAGCCGAGGTAGCGGTCGGCCAGGAAGCCGCCGAGCAGGGGGAAGGCATAGACGCCGACCAGGAAGGTCGCGTACATGGAGCCCGCGGCGGCGGGTGACATGCCGTACTTCGCCTGCATGAACATGACGAAGATCGAGATCATCGTGTAGAAGCCGAAACGTTCGCCCATGTTGGCGAAGAAAGCGACGAACAGGCCTTTGGGATGTCCTTTGAACATCTGTCACCTTCCTTTGAAGATTGAGCCGAGGACGCCTCGGAGGATCTGCCGGCCGAGGCTGCTGCCGACCGAGCGGGCCGCGCTCTTGGCCATGGCCTCGACGAGCGTGTCCCTGGACCGGCCGGCGGTCCGCCGCGGCGCCGGAGGATAGTCGGGATGGGGATAGCCGTACGGCGGCTTCTGGGACCGGGCTTGCGCCTGGGTTTGGGCGGCCGCCTCGCGCTCCGCCCGGGCCTTGAGCATCTCGTAGGCCGATTCCCGGTCGACGGCCTTCTCGTAGTGGCCGAAGACGAGCGAGCCCTGGACGATCGCCTGCCGCTCCGGAGGCGTGATCGAGCCGATCCGGCTCCAGGGCGGCAGGACGAAGGCCCGCTCGACGACGCCCGGCTGGCCCTTCTCGTCGAGGAAGGAGACCAGGGCTTCGCCGGTCCCGAGCTGGGTGATGACCGTTTCGACGTCGACCTCCGGGTTCTGCCGGAAGGTCTCGGCCGCCGAGCGGACCGCCTTCTGGTCCCGGGGGGTGAAGGCCCGCAGGGCGTGCTGGACGCGGTTGCCGAGCTGGCCGAGGATGGCGTCGGGAACGTCGAGGGGGTTCTGGGTGACGAAGTAGACGCCGACGCCCTTGGACCGGATGAGCCGGACGACCTGCTCGATCTTCTCCAAGAGGACCTGGGGAGCGTCGGTGAAGAGCAGGTGGGCTTCGTCGAAGAAGAAGACGAGCCGCGGCTTGTCCACGTCCCCGACCTCGGGCAGGCGCTCGAAGAGCTCGGCCATCAGCCAGAGGAGGAAGGTCGAGTAGGCCCGCGGCGTCAGCATGAGCCGGTCGGCCGCCAGGATGTTGATGACGCCGCGGCCGGCGCCGTCGGTCTGCATGAGGTCGTCGAGGTCGAGGGCCGGCTCGCCGAAGAAGCGGTCGGCCCCTTGCTCCTCGAGGGTCAGCAGGCCGCGCTGGATGGCCCCGATGCTGGCCGGGGAGACCCGGCCGTACTCGGTCTCGAACTCGTCGGCGTGGTCGCCGGCGTACTGGGCCAGGGCCCTGAGGTCCTTGAAGTCGAGGAGGTGGAGCCCCGAGTCGTCGGCGATGCGGAAGACGATGGTCAGGACGCCGCTCTGGACGTCGTTGAGGTTGAGCAGGCGCGAGAGGAGGAGCGGCCCCAGGTCGGACACGGTCGTCCGCACGGGGTGGCCCTTCTCGCCGGCGATGTCCCAGAAGGCGACCGGCGAGCCGGCGAAGGCGTAGTCGCCCAGCTTGAGCCGATCGATCCGCTCCTGGATCCGGGGGTTGGCCAGGCCCGGCTGACTGACGCCGGCCAGGTCGCCCTTGACGTCGGCCATGAAGACGGGCACGCCGATGCGGCTGAAGCGTTCGGCCATGACCTGGAGCGTCACCGTCTTGCCCGTCCCCGTCGCGCCGGCGACCAGGCCGTGGCGGTTGGCCATGCCCGGGAGCAGGAGCAGGTCCTTCGTCCCGCGCGCGACCAGCAGGCCTTCGAGTGCCATGGATCCCTCCTCGCCGGCGTCCGGCCGGCTCACCAGCTCAGGCTCTCGCGGAAGAGGCTGGAGACGGTCCGTTCGAGTGTCGCCCGGAACCTCTCGACGGTCGAGACCTCGTCGCCGGTCCAATGGTCCTTGATGAACAGGGGCCGGCCCACGTTGACCTTGATGGTCGCCGGGACGCCCCACATGATGTGCGTCCCGAAGATCGACATGGGCGTCACAGGCACGGCCAGCCCGCTTTCCTTAAAGAGGTTGTAGGCCATGATCGACACCCCCCGCCGGAATCCGGCGACGTAGGGGTTGGGGTCCGAGGGCACGACCCGGCCGCGGCCCTGGAGGGCGATGACCGCCCGGTCTTTCCGCAAATAATCCTGGCAGCGGAGGACGGATTCGCGCCGGCTGCCGTAGAGGTCGACCGGGATGGTGCCGATCCGGGCGATGTGGCCGGAGACGTAGTCGACCAGGAAGGCGTATAAGGGTCCGAGGATGAGATGGACGAGCGCGCCGGACTTGCCCATGTGCCGGTGGAGGTGCGTCCGGACGAGCTCGCTGGCCTGGTCCCTGGTGAAGATCATCTGGTTGGCCGTGAAGTAGATCAGGCGGGGGACGGTCCGAAGGAGGATACTGACGTCCTTATAGGACCCGCAGTGGTTGCCGATGATGATGTTCGGGCCTTCCCGGACGAAGTTCTCGGCGCCGCGGAGCTCGATCTTCTTGGGCAGGAGGAAGAAGCGGGTCACGAGGCCGACGAACTTCTCGATATGCCGGAATTCCTCTTCGAAGGTAGGCATGGCTGAAGAGGTATTCTACCCAAACCTCCGCCGGATTACAAAGGGTGACGGCGACCGGCGCCGGCGGCTTGCGAAGGCCGGACAGGCGTGCTAAGTTAGGCCCCTCAGCCGCTCGAGGAGGCGCCCATGTTCACCCTGATCCGCGACGGAGAGGTCTTCGCGCCCGAACCGCTCGGCCGGAAGGACGTCCTCCTGGCCGGTTCGACCATCGCCGCCCTGGCCGAGCCGGGCCGCCTCCGCCTCGACGGTCTCGAGGCCGAGGTGGTCGAGGCCGCGGGCCGGCGCGTCCTGCCCGGCCTCATCGATCCCCATGTCCACATCCTCGGCGGCGGCGGCGAGGGCGGGCCGGCCACCCGGGCCCCGGAGATCCGGATCGAGGACATCGTCGCGAGCGGCGTCACGACCGTCGTCGGCTGCCTGGGAACGGACGGCGTCACCCGTCACATGACGTCCCTCCTGGCCAAGGCCCGGGCCCTCGAGATCGAGGGCGTCTCGACCTTCGTCTTCTCGGGCTCCTACGACGTCCCGGTCCGGACCCTGACCGGGAGCGTCCTTTCCGACCTCGTCCTCATCGACAAGGTCATCGGGGCCGGCGAGATCGCCGTCAGCGACCACCGTTCCTCCCAACCGACGTTCGAGGAGCTCGCCCGGCTGGCGGCCGAATGCCGGGTCGGCGGCCTGCTCGGCGGCAAGGCCGGCGTCCTGCACCTCCACCTCGGGGACGGACCAAGAGGGCTCGAGCCTCTCTTCCGGCTCGTCCGCGAGACGGAGATCCCCGCGAGCCAGATCATCCCGACCCATATCACCCGCAATCTCCGGCTCTTCGAGCAGGGCCTCGATTGGGTCGCCGCGGGCGGATCGGTCGACGTCACCGTCGGGCCCGAGCCGGGCCCCGGCGATCCGGATGTCGCCTTCGAGGACGCCCTGGCCGCGTTCGAGAAGCGGGGCCTGCCCCTCGCCCGGATGACCGCCAGCTCGGACAGCAACGGCAGCATGCCCGTCTTCGACGCGGGCGGCCGCCTGGTCCGGCTGACCATCGCCACGGAGACGGACCTCCTGCGGAAGCTCGGGGAGGTCGTCCGCAAGGGCCTTTTGCCGCTCGAGACGGCCGTCCGGATCTTCTCGACCAACGCCGCGGACTTCTACAAGCTCGCCGGGAAGGGCCGCATCGAGCCGGGACGGGACGCCGATCTCCTCGTCCTCGACGGCGACTTCCGCCCGAGCGAGGTCTTCGCCCGGGGCCGGCGGATGATGGCCGGCGGGCGGGTCGTCGCCCGCGGCACGTTCAGCGCTTAGGCCGGCCTTAAAGGAGGGAGCCGATGGCCGACGAGACACCCAAGACAGCGACCCCGTCGTCCCAAGGCGATCCCCTGGCTGCCGCCGCGTCCCGCCGTCCGCCGTTCGGGATCGCCCTCATCCCCCTCGTCGCCATGGCCCTCCTGCTCGGCGTCGGCTACGGCGTTTACAGGATCAAGGCCCAGGTCCTGCTCGTCGCGGCGGCCTCGCTCACCGCGTTCCTCGGCCTGGTCCTCGGCTTCAAGTGGAAGGACATGGAGCGGGGCATCGTCGAGAGCATCCACAAGGCCATGCCGGCCATCCTGATCATGCTCTCGGTCGGCATCCTGGTCGGCTCCTGGATGGCCAGCGGGACGATCCCCATGGTCATCTACTACGGCCTGAAGCTCATCTCGCCCCAGTTCTTCCTGCCCACGGCCTGCCTGGTCTCGTCGGTCGTGGCCATCGCCTCGGGGACGTCGTGGGGGACGATCGGGACGATCGGCGTCGCTTTCATCGGCATCGCCATGGGTCTCGGCATTCCCCTCGGCCCGGCCGCGGGAGCCGTCGTCGCCGGGGCCTATTTCGGCGACAAGATGTCGCCCCTCTCCGACATCCCCAACCTGGCCACCGTCATCTCCGGCTCGAACCTCTTCGACCACATCCGGCATATGCTGCCGTCGGCCGTGCCGGCCTGGCTGGCCGGGCTGGCGATCTATTTTTTCGTCGGCCTGGGCTATGGCACGTCGGCCGCCCGGTCGGAGACGCTGGACCTCATCCTGAGGACGCTCCGGGCGAACTTCCGGTTCAGCCCGCTCCTGCTCCTGCCCATGGCCGTCATCTTCACCTTCGCCGTGGCCAAGAAGCCGACCATCCCGGCCATGGTCCTGTCGTCGCTCGTCGCGGCGGCCCTGGCCGTCCTGGTCCAGAGGATCCCGCTGACGGACGTGGCGACGGCCATGAACTCCGGGCTCCCGGCCCGGACCGGCGTCGAGGTCGTGGACCGGCTGCTGGCCAAGGGCGGCATGATGAGCATGATGGAGACCCAGCTCATCGCCTTCACCGCCTTCGCCTACGGCGGCATCATGCAGACGACCGGCTGCCTGGCCGTCATCCTGGACAAGGTCATGAGGTTCACCCGGCAGGTCTGGAGCCTGGTGCTGACGACGATCGGCGCCGCCGTCCTCTCGGCCCTGATCACCGGCAGCTCCTACCTGTCGATGATCCTGCCGGCGGACCTCCTGGCCCCCCTATATAAGAAGAAGGGCCTGGCGGCCAAGAACCTGTCCCGCATCATAGAGGAGAGCGGCGGCATCATCGTCCCCCTCATCCCCTGGAGCATGGCCGGCGTCTACATCACCGGGACCCTGGGCGTTTCGACCTTCTCCTACCTGCCTTGGGCGTTCATGAACTATCTCTCGGTAGGCATGCTGGTCCTGTTCGGGTTCACGAAGTGGACGATGGCGCCGCGGGTCAGGGAGGACGAGACCCAGGCGGGCAGCTGAGGATCGGGGACACGTACCTCCGGTACATGTCCCCCGTCCGCCCGCTTAGCTCTCCTCTTCCCCTTCGCCCTTTTCGGCCTTCTCGAGCGCCTTCTTGAAGAGCTCGTCGGCCTTGACGTGCTTCTCCTTCTGGAGCTCGAAGGTGGCGTCGAACTTGCGGTCGAACTCGCTTTGCCGTTTGTGCTCGCTGACGACGAGGTCGTCGAGCGAGCCCTTCTTCTTCTTGGCCTTCTCGGACCTGAGGACCGCGCGGGTCTCCCCGTCGATCCAGACCGTGGCCTCGCAGCAGGGGCAGACGACCGAGAAGACGCGACTGTCATCCTTGGGATCGGCCATGCGGCGAATGTAGCACAACCCGCGCCCTCTATAAAGAGGGACGGGCCCCGCTCGCGATCCCGTGTTTTTTCAACAATTTGAACAGGCCCTGGCGGGTCAGCCCGACCTCGGCGGCGGTCCGCGTCCGGTGGAAGCGGCAGCGGACCAGGGCCTCGCGCAGGAAGCGCCTCTCGAAGTCGGCCCGGGCCTCGGCGAAGCGGTGCGACTCCCGGCGGTAGGTCTCGCCGTCGGGATTGATCTTGGGCGACAGGTATTCCTCGAGCACCAGGTCTCCCCCGTCGGCCATGACCAGGCACCTCTGGATCTCGTTCTGGAGCTCGCGGACGTTGCCGGGCCAGGGATAGCGGAGGAGCATCTCGAGGGCGACGGGCGAGAGGAACGGCCGCGGCCGGGCCATCGACCGGGCGTACTCGTCGAGGAAATGGTCGAGGAGGAGCAGGACGTCCTCGGGACGGTCCCGGAGCGGCGGCAGGTCGATGGCGATGATCTTCAGCCGGAAATAGAGGTCCTGGCGGAATCGGCCCCGCTCGACCTCGCGGTCGAGGTCCTTGTTCGTGGCGCTGACGAAGCGGACGTCAACGGGCCGGGACCGCGTCTCGCCGACGCGGCGGATCCGCTTCTCCTCGAGGACGCGCAGGAGCTTGGACTGGAGCGCGAGCGGCAGGTCGCCGATCTCGTCGAGGAAGAACGACCCGGCCGAGGCCTCCTCGACCAGGCCGGCCTTGTCGCGCACGGCGCCCGTGAACGAGCCCCGGGCGTGGCCGAAAAGCTCCGACTCGAGCAGCGCCTCCGGGATGGCGGCGCAGTTGACGGCGATGAACGGCCCGCCGCGGCGGCGGCCCGTTTCATGGATGGTCCGGGCGGCCAGCTCCTTGCCGGTGCCGCTCTCGCCGGAGATGAACACGGGCGCGTCCGTGTCGCGGACCTTCCCGATCATGGCCCGGACCCGGCGGACCGAGGCCGCTTCGCCCATGAACGCCGCGGCGTCGGGCGGGCCGGACGGCGGGTTCGCGCGGGGTCCCGGGCCCGGCGCCGGGCCGCCGTTCCCGTTCTTCCGCAGGAGGTAGAGGACGGGCGCCATGGTCAGGGCCAGGAATTCCAGATTGTCCCGGTCGAACGGCCGTCCGAGCCCGTCGCGGGCGAAGAGGACGACGCCCGCGGGCCGGCCGTGGACGGTCCAGGGATAGGAGAGCACGCCCCGGGGAGAGCCGTCGCCGTCGAGCTCGAGATCGGCGAAGAGGGGCTCCGTGAGAACGTCGCGAACGAGGATCGGCCGGCCGATCTCGAGGGCCCGGCCGACCAGCGCCTCGTCGATGGCCCGGCCGGACCCGGCCGCCCCCGGCCCCGAGTCCCCGCCCTTCGAGGCCTCGAACACCGTGTTCCCGTTCCCGTCGAGGGCCCGGAACAGGGCCCTTTCCGCGGCGACGTGGTCGAAGACGACCTCGGCGATCCGGGAAAGGAAGCGCTGCGTCATGGCCTTCGGGATCTCCGCTCCGTGCTCTCGTCTATTCGACGCTCGGCGCCGTCGGATATTCTCATTGCGCCCTTTCCGCTGAATCACCTAGAATGAGCGGGAGGAGGCGTCCATGGCCAAGCTCTTGGCGATCCTGGGAGTCCTCGGCGTCGTGGCTGGCGGCTTCGCCTCCGGGCCCAAGCCGTCGGTGTCCGACGCGCTGAAGGCCGTTCGCGTCCTGGCCATCCCCGAGAACGGACGGCCCGTCGACCTGACGGTGGCCGAGGAGCTCCGGCGGGACCTGGCCCCTCAGGCTGAGATCAAAGTCCTCGGCCCCGGCGGGGGAACGGAAAAGGGCGTTCTCCGGATCGCCGTGGCCGACGAAAATTTCGTGTCCGGCCCGGCGCCCGAGTCCCTCGGAAAGGCGGGCGGAAAGGGCTGGATGTTCCTCGAGCTCGCCCCGGACGGGACCGGAGAGCTCTCGACGTCCGCTCCGCACCTCCTGTACGCCCTCTATCGCCTGCTCAAGGACGATTGGCTCGGGCTCGAGGCCGCCGGCTTCGAGAAGGGCCGGACGGTCGTCCCCCGCTTCGCGCGCCTCGAAGGCGGCGACAACTACCTGGCCAATCCCAAGCGCGTGGCCGCGGGATACGATCCCGAGGCGTCCGTCCGCGAGCTGGCCCGCCTCGGCTTCAGCCACGTCCCGGTGAACGCCCTGGCCAAGGACATGCCGGCCGAGCAGGGGCCGCCGGGAGAGATCTACTACCGCTTCTACAATTTCAGCCCGGACCTCGATCAGTTCGTCGAGACGCCGCTCAACGCCGGCGCCTATTCGCCCGAGTATCTCGAGGCCAACCTGGCCCTGCTCAAAGCCAACGCCCGCCTGGCCGTCAAGTACGGCCTGACGCCGGGCCTCAACATCAGCTCGCCCCGGTCGGTGCCCGACGCCGTCCTTGAGAAATACCCCTACCTGCGCGGCGCCCGCGTCGACCATCCCTTCCGCAGCTACCGGCCGCGCTACACCCTGACGCTGTCCCATCCCGCCGTCCGCTGGCACTACGCCGAGCTCATGAGGCGGCTGATGCGCGAGGTGCCCGAGCTCGGCTACATCTACCTCTGGACGAACGACAGCGGCTCGGGCTTCGAGTACACGGCCAGCCTCTACGCCGGCCGCAACGGCGGCGCCTACCTCGTCCGCGAGTGGAAGTCCCACGAGGCCGTGGCCAAGGCCGCGGCGGACAACGTCCTGCGCTATTTCCGGACCCTGCGCGACGCGGCCGCCGAGACCCGGCCCGGGTTCCGCCTGCTCTTCAACCTCTTCTCGTTCTCGAACGAGGAAGGATCCCTCCTCGACGGCCTGACCGAAGGGCTCGACCTCTGGGTCTCCCCGAAAGAGCTCGACGATTCGCCGAGGGGCCGGCGCCTGAAAGCGCTGCCCGCCCGGGGCAGCGAGATCTTCACGACGACGCGCCTGCAGAACAACTACCTCCTGGGCATCCCCTCGCCCTGGCTGGCCGCCGACGAGGTCCGGAGCCTGCAGGCGGCCGGCTTCGACAAGGCCCAGGTCACGGTCGACCCGGCCCCGCTCGCGCCTCACGATATCAACCGCGAGGTCCTGCGGGCGCTCAACTTCGACCCGGCCGCCGACATCGACGCGGTCGTCGGCTCGGCGGCGGCCCGGCTCGTCGGCGAGGGCGGAGCGCCGGCCCTCGTCGAGGCCTGGAAGCTCTGCGACCAGGCCGTCCGCGGCTTCCCGTCGATCATGCTTTACGGCGACAACAACTGGGGTTTCCCCTGGTACCGCCTGCTCGTCAGGCCGTTCGCCCCGGACATCGGGAGGATCCCCGAAGCCGAGCGGGCCTACTACGAGAGATACATGACCGTGACCTTCAACAATCCCAACCTCGTCGACCTGGGCACGGACATCCTCTGGACGCTCATGACCCGGGACCAGGCGGACGCGGCGGTGGCCCAAGCCGACCGGGACACGTGGCGGCCCCTGGAGCGGGCCATCGGCGTCCTGGGGAAGGCGCTCGAGGGAGCCGGGGGAGACGCGCGGGCCGTCTTCGTCGACCAGCTCGACCGGCTCCGGGCCCTGCGCTCCTACTTCCGGACCCTGCGCAACACCGCGGCCTGGGTGGCCGGGGTCCACGGCTACCTCGAGGCCAAGGACCGGACCGAGAAGGACAAGCGGCTGGCCCAGGTGCGGGCCATGATCGACGACGAGGTCCGTAACGCCAGGGACCTGGCGGCGCTCGTCGAGGCCTCGGGCACGAAGTTCATGCCGGTCGATCCGACGGGCGAGACCTTCAACATGTACGGCCCGAACCTCGCCGCTCTCGCGCGGCGGAAAGCCGCCCTGATGGAAAAGCACAGGAACGACGAACCGGCGATCGACCCGGACTTCATGTGGCGCCTGCCGCCCGGCGCCGGCCTCGATCCCAGGATCTACCTCAAATATTGAAGGGGGAGCCATGAGCCCACGGAAAGCCCTCGTCCCCGCCTCGGGCCTGCTCGTCTCGATCCTCCTGGCCGTCGCCGCGCCGGCCGCGGCCCAGGCTCCGGCGCCCGACCGCCTGCGATGGTTCCAGGAGGCCAAGTTCGGCCTGTTCATCCACTGGGGCGCCTACGCGATGATCGGCCGCGAGGAGTGGGCCCGCCAGCTCCTCCAGATCCCGCGCGAGGAGTACAAGGACATCGCCCTGGCTTTCGATCCCGTCGCCTTCGATCCCGACGCGTGGGCCGGGCTGGCCAAGGCGGCCGGCGTGAAGTACGTCGTCATCACCTCCAAGCACCACGACGGTTTCGCCATTTACGACAGCGCCTGCTCCGATTTCGATGTCCTGGCCGCCAGGTACGGGAAGGACATCCTCGGGCCGCTCTCGGCCTCGATGAAGAAGGCGGGCATCCCGCTCGGCTTCTACTATTCGATCATGGACTGGCACCATCCCGACTATCTGCCCCGGCGGCCGTGGGAGAAGGACCGGTCGACGAAAGGCGCCGACTTCGGCCGCTACATGGACTTCGCCACGGAGCAGCTCAGGGAGCTCGTCTCCCGGTACGACCCGGCCGTGCTCTGGTTCGACGGCGAGTGGGAGCACTCGAACGAGGAGCAGCGGGCCTTCGCTATCGGAAAGATGCTGACGGCGATGAAGCCGGCCCTGCTCGTCAACGACCGGCTCTATCGGCGCGAGCCCGGCCACGGGGACTTCGGCACCCCGGAGAACTACGTCCCGGCGACGGGCGTCCGCGATCCGGACGGAAGCCCCCGCCTCTGGGAGGCCTGCGTCACGATGAACTGGAACGGCTGGGGCTACAACCGGACGGAGACCGAGTTCCGCAGCGCGGGCCAGCTCATCCGCCAGCTGGTCGAGATCGTCAGCAAGGGCGGCAACCTGCTTCTCAACATCGGGCCCCAGCCCGACGGCCGGATCCAGGCCGAGTTCGTCGCCCGCCTCCGGCGCATAGGCGAATGGCTCCAGGCGAACGGCGAGGCCATCTACGGCACGACGGCCAGCGTCTTCGAGCGCCTGCCTTTCTTCGGCCGGGCCACGGTCAAGGGCTCGACGCTTTATGTCCACGTCATGGGCTGGCCGGCGGACGGGAAGATCCGCCTGCCCGGGCTCAGGACCGAGGTCAAAAAAGCTTACCTCCTGGCCGACCGGTCGAAGGCTCTGCCCTTCCGGCGGACCGGCCGGGACGTCGTCGTGAGCCTGCCGGCCCGGGCGGCCGATCCCGACGCCACGGTCGTCGCCCTCGAGCTCGAGGGGCCTCCGGTCGCCGAGCCTTACCGCCTCGTCCCGGAGAAGGACGGGCGGGTCGAGCTGCCGGTCACCCTGGCCGACTTGCAGTCGGAGATGGGCCAGCGCGCCTTCCTCGACCACTTCTACCGGACGACCATGCTGGCCAATTGGCAGAACGTCAACGACTATCCCGAATGGACGTTCACGACGGCGAAGGCCGGGGCCTACGAGGTCCGGACCTCCTACGCCAGCATGTGGGGCGGCAAAGCCGGCTACGAGGTTGAAGTGGACGGCCAGAAGCTCGCCGCCCAGACCGAGGCGTCGCCGAGCGTCTATTTCCCCAAGACCTTTCCGGTCGGAAAGGTCACGCTCAAGGCGGGCGAGCACAAGCTCCGGGTCCGGATCAAGAGTATCACCAACAACCACGCCATGAACCTGGAGAAGGTCGTCCTTGTCCCGGCGAAGTGAGGGTGGGCCGAAAGGCTGCGCACAAGATTGACGAAGTCACGATGAGGAGGCAGCCATGAAGAACGGCACGTTCTTAACGTTGTCGTTGATATCGGCCGTGGGATTCGTTTTCGTCTTCGCCTCCGCCCAGGCACCCTCCCAAAAAGGCTGGGCCGACAGGTTCGACGTCGACAAAAAGAGTTTCGTCTCGGTCGGCGCAAACGACTTCTTCCGTCTCGAGCCGGGCTTCTATCTGGTCCTCGAGAAGGGGAAGGAGCGGCTGGTCATCACGGTCCTCGACGAGACCCGGGTCGTCGACGGCGTCGAGACCCGGGTCGTCGAGGAGCGGGAATCGAAGGGCGGCGAGCTTGTCGAGGTCTCCCGGAACTTCTTCGCCTTCAACACCGCCGACCGCGGCGTTTATTACTTCGGCGAAGAGGTCGATATCTACAAGAACGGCCAGGTCGTCCGCCACGAAGGGGCCTGGGAATCGGGCCAGAACGGGGCCCGCTTCGGGCTGATGGTGCCCGGCCGGCCCGAGGTCGGGGCCCGGTTCTATCAGGAGATCGCGCCGGGCGTGGCCATGGACCGGGCCCGGATCGTCTCGCTCGACGCGTCGATCCGGACGCCGGCAGGGGAATTCAAGGGCTGCCTCGAGTTCGTCGAAACGACGCCACTCGAGCCCCTAGCCCGCGATACCAAGATCTACGCCCCGGGGATCGGCCTGGCCCGGGACGGCTCGCTTCTGCTCGTCGAGCACGGCCGCAAGGAGGCAAAATGAAGGCCCGTCATTCCCTCATCTTCATCGCCGCGACCCTCGGCGCCCTTATCGGGGGAGCGATCGGAGCCGGCGCCGCCGACAAGCCGTTCACGCTGGCCGATGTCCTTTCGGCGCCCTACCCGTCGAACCTCGTCGCCGCCAGGAACGCGGACCGGATCGCCTGGATCATGAACGACCGGGGCGCGCGGAACGTCTGGACCGCGGCCGAGCCCGACTTCAAGCCGGCCAACCTGACCGGATTCGCCCAAGACGAGGTCTTCGAGATCGACGAGGTCCTGCTCACGGACGACGGCCGGACCGCGGTCTTCGTCAAGGGAGGCTCGCCCAACGCCGCCGGATGGGTGACCAACTCCGACAGCGACCCGGACGGGCGGGAGCAAGCGATCTGGGCCGTCCGGACCGACGGCGGCAGGCCTTGGCGGGTGGCCGCGGGAAGCGCGCCGGTCCTCGCGCCGGACGGTCTTTCGGCGCTCCTCGTCAGGGACGGCCTCATCTACCGCGTCCCCCTCGTCCCCCGGTCGGACCCGGCCCAGGCCCCGGAGCCGGAGCTGCTCTTCCGGGCGGCCGGGACGAACGGCTCGCCCCGCTTCTCCCCCGACGGCACGCGGGTCGCCTTCGTCAGCAACCGGCAGGACCACAGCCTGGTCGGCGTCTTCGATCTGGCCCGCCGCAAGCTCGCCTGGATCGCGCCGAGCGTCGACCGCGATTCCGAGCCGCGCTGGTCGGCCGACGGAGAGCGGATCGTGTTCATCCGCCGGGCCGGGCTCATGTTCGACGCGCCGGCCGTCAGCGAGTTCCGCGGTCGCGGCCCCGCGGACTTGGCCGTCTGGGTCGCCGACCCCGGCGTCGGCAAGGCCAAGGAGCTGTGGCGGACGCCCAAGGAGGCGCCGCGGTTCTACACCTTCCGGGGCTTCGAGCTCGCGACGAACGGCCGGATCCTGTTCACGGCCGAGCGCGAGGAATGGAACCACGTCTTCGCCCTGTCGATCGAAGGCGGGACGCCCGAGGACCTGACCCCGGGCGACGGCTCTGTCGAGCACATCGGGCTCTCTCCCGACGGCGCGACGCTCTACTATTCGAGCAATTTGGGCAATCTCCACGGCCGGCGCATTTGGAAGGTCAGCACGGCCGGCGGCAAGCCCGTCCCGCTCACGCCGAAGGAGACCATCGGGACCCTGCCCGTCGCTCTGGCTTCGGGCCGCGGCGCGGCCTTCCTCCACGCCGACGCCGTCCGGCCCACCTCCGTGGCCACCGTGCCGGCCGCCGGGGGGAATGTCGGGATCGTCGCCCCGCGCGAGCTCCCCGCCGAATATCCGGCCAAAGAGCTCGTGACGCCCCATCTTGTCGTCGTCAAGGCCGCCGACGGGCTTGAGGTCCCCTGTCAGCTCTTCCTGCCCAAGGGGGCCAAGCCCGGCGACAAGCGGCCGGCCGTCGTTTTCACCCACGGCGGGCCCATCCGTCAGATGCTTCTCGGCTGGCACTACATGGAGTTCTACTCGGAGGCCTATGGGATCAACCAGTTCTTCGCTGGCCGCGGCTACGTCGTCATCTCCGTCAACTACCGGAGCGGCATCGGCTACGGCCGGTCCTTCCGCGAAGCGCCGAACTGCGGCCTGGAGGGCGCGGCCGAGTATCAGGACGTGCTGGCCGGCGTAAACTACCTCCGGTCGCGGCCCGAGGTCGACCCCGAGCGCGTCGGGGCCTGGGGGCTGTCCTACGGCGGACTGCTCACGGCCATGAGCCTGGCCCGCGATTCCGACATCTTCAAGGTCGGCGTCGACATGGCCGGGGTCCACGACTGGTCGCAGATGCGCTGGGGCCGGCTCGACGAGGCCCGGCGCAAAACGGCCCGGGAGTCCTCGCCCGTCGCCGCGGTGGACAAGTGGAGGTCGCCGGTCCTGTTCGTCCACGGCGACGACGACCGCAACGTCGCCTTCCAGCAGACGACCGACCTCGTCCAGCGCCTCCGGGCCAAGGGCGACGTCGAGATCGAGCTGATGATCGCTCCCGACGAGCCGCACGAGTTCCTGCTCCACCGCAACCGCATGGAGGCCTACGAGCGGACCTTCGCGTTCATCGACCGGCATATCGGGAAGAAGAAATAGCCATACGATGAACCGCCTGGCCCGGGAGAAAAGCCCTTACCTGCTCCAACACGCCGCCAATCCGGTCGACTGGCACCCCTGGGGCGAGGAGGCGTTCGAGGAAGCCGTCCGCCTGGACAAGCCGGTCTTCCTGTCCATCGGCTACTCGACCTGCCACTGGTGTCACGTCATGGAACGCGAATCCTTCGAGGACGAGGACGTCGCCCGCCTCCTCAACACGGCCTTCGTCTGCGTCAAGGTCGACCGGGAGGAGCGTCCCGATCTCGATCAACACTACATGGCCGTCTGCCAGGCCTTGACCGGCGCGGGCGGCTGGCCTTTGACGATCGTGATGACCCCGGACAAGCGCCCGTTCTTCGCCGGGACATATTTCCCCAAGTCGCGCCGTTGGGGCCGGCCGGGCCTCGTCGAGCTCGCGCCTCTTCTCAGCGAGGCCTGGCGGGTCCGCCGGGAAGAGGTCCTGCGCTCCGCCGACGGGATCATCGCCGCCCTGGATCGGGGCCGGGCGGAGGGCCGGAGCGCGGCGGAGGGGCCGCTGTCGGAGGCGGTCCTCGACGAGGCCTACGGCGAGCTGGCCGCCGATTACGACGCGGCCAACGGCGGTTTCGGAGGCGCGCCCAAGTTCCCCATTCCCCACCATCTCGATTTCCTCATGATGTACGGAAAGCGGACCGGCAAGGGCGAAGCCTTGGCGATGGCCGCGGCCACGCTCGAGGCCATGCGCCGCGGCGGGATCTACGACCAGATCGGGTACGGCTTCCATCGCTATGCGACCGACGCCGGCTGGCTCGTCCCCCACTTCGAGAAGATGCTGTACGACCAGGCCCTCCTGGCCGGGGCCTACGCCGACGCGGCCCTGGCGACGGGGGACCGGGAATTCCGGCGGACGGCGGAGGAGATCGCGGAGTACGTTCTCCGGGACCTGGCCTCCCCCGAGGGCGGGTTCTTCGCGGCCGAGGACGCCGACAGCGAGGGCGAGGAAGGGAAGTTCTATCTCTGGACGAGGGGCGAGCTCGAGGCCGTCCTGGGCCCGGAGGGGGCCGCGGCCGCCGCCCGGGCCTACGGGGTCGTGGCGGACGGCAACTTCGCCGAACCGGGGAGGCCCCGGGACGGCCGGAATATCCTTCATGGGCTCCGCACAGCCGGAACGCCGGCCGCGGCCGGCGAAGCCCCCGAAGCCGCCGGAGGCCGGATCGGGAAGATCGCCGAAGCTCTCTTTCTCGCCCGCGAGAAGAGGGTCCGCCCCTTCCGAGACACCAAGGTCCTCGCCGATTGGAACGGCCTGATGATCGCGGCCCTGGCCGCGGTCTTCCGGCTCGCCGGAGAAGAGCGCTTCCTTCGAGCCGCGGACGGTGCGGCCGATCTCGTCCTGGAGCGTATGCGCGACCGCGACGGCCGGCTCCTGCACGTGTACGCGGGAGGGGAAGCCCGGATACCGGCCTTCCTCGACGACTACGCCTTCCTGATCAAGGGACTCGTCGCGCTCTACGAAGCGGCCTTCGATCCGCGCCGGCTCGAGACGGCGCTCGAGCTCACGGAGCGGGCCATCGGGCTCTTCTGGGACGAGACGGCGGGGGGATTCTTTTTCGCCGCCGATCCGGCGGCCGGCCCCCGGCGCAAAGAGATCTACGACGGGGCCATCCCGTCGGGGAATTCCGTGATGCTGATGAACCTCCTCCGCCTGGGCCGCCTTTGCGGACGGCCGGAGCTCGAAGAGAGGGCCTCGCGCCTGGCGACGGCTTTTTCCGGCGAGGTCGCCCTCCATCCGCGGGCCCATACGGAATTCCTCCGCGGCCTGGATTATGCCCTGGGCCCGGCCCGGGAGATCGTGGTCGTCGGCCGGCGCGGGGCCGGCGGAGCGCGGGAGCTTCTGACGGCCCTGCGCGGGATGTACCTGCCCCATACGGTCGTCCTCTTCAAGCCGGAGGACGATCCGTCCGCCGCGGGGGCCCTCGAACGCCTCGCCCCCTTCACGAAGGAAATGAACGTAGGCGGCGGCCGGGCCGCCGCCTACGTCTGCTCGAAAGGGGCCTGTCTTCGTCCCTTCAGGTCCCCGGCCGCGCTGCGCGAAGCCCTGAGATGACCGCGGTCGTCAGTCGAGGACGACGTCGCACTCGCCCGTGAGCGCGGGATTCTTCGCGTCGCGGACCTTGATCGTCAGCCGATCGCCCTTGGCGAAGCCGGGGTTCTTGAAGTAGAGCGGCGTCATGAACCCGTTGAGCCCGAACATGTAGGCCTCCCGGACCGCGAGCGGCGAGTTGAGGGTCAGCGTGGGGAAGAAGCTCGACGGCTCGGGAAAGTTGTAGAGGCGCACCCAGGAGGAGATGATCCCCTCCTTGCCCAGCTTGCGGTAGAAGCTCATGTCCCGGATCTCGCCGCGGTACTGGTCCCGGAGCTCGGACAGGGACAACATGGGGTATTCCTGCCCCTTGTAGACCATGACCACGTCCTTGGCCGCGACCCTGACGGCGACGTTCGGGTCCTTGGGGGCCAGGAAGCCGTAGAACATGACGTACGGCGTCTTGACGGCCCGGTTGACCAGTGCGGCGTCCACGGCCATGAGGATAGCGCCGCTCTCGTTGGAGAAAGACCCCAGGCCGTGGTCGACGGTCTGGGGGTAGGCCAGGCCGGCGAGGACCAGGATGACCAAAGCGTATCTCGTGAGTTTCATCTGAATCTCCTTTCTGGCTTGCTTCCTGCTTGCCGACAGAGCTAATTGCATACATCGTGCCAAGTTGCGATCGGGCAGGCGCGAGGGGGGCCGGCCGGGGAACGGGGCCGCCGGATGTCCGCCCGGGAGGACGGCCTGTCCTCTATTCCTATGGTTTAAGTAGTCTTTCAAGTCCGGGCGCGGGTTGAAATGCCCCTCCTCTTTCTAATAGAATCTCCCTGTCGTGGGCGTTCCAAGGACCCTCCGCCAGAAGCGTCTTCCCTTCCCGGGAAGGATGGCCCGTCCGTCGATCTGAACAGGCTTTCGGAGTCCTTCGGTCGGCCCCTCATCTCGACGAGGAGGGTGAACGTGGCGAAAAGCGGATCGACGTCGACCAGGCGGGATTTCATCAAGGCGGCCGGTTGGGGCGCCGCGGCCGCGTCCCTCGCGCCGCTCGGCGCGTCCGGGGG
>JBFYNT010000213.1:0-13540 GCA_041304225.1 Candidatus Aminicenantota bacterium | reverse complement strand
GATATAGAACCGGCTGTAATAGACCATGGCCGGCGAGACGGCCGCCAGGAAGGCCGCGCTCAGGATGGCCTCGCGGGACAATCCCCCGGCGAAGAGAAGGAGAAGGACGAGGAGCCCCGCCCCGAACAGGGCCGGGACCGCCCGGAGCTCGGTTTCGTCGAGCGCGGCGAGCGACCGGGTCCCGGCCAAGCGGGCGGCGGGCAGGGTCAGGTAATAGAGGGTGGGGCCGTGATGGTCCCGCGGATCGAAGCGGTAGTCCCCGCGCTCGAGGAGGTCGGCGAATTTGACGGCCTGGTTGGCCTCGTCGGGATGGACGGGGCGGACGTCGAGGCGCGCGAGGCGGAAAACGAGGGCGCCTGCCAGGGCGCAGAGAAAGAGACCCGCGAAGGCCTTCTTCGTCATTTGGCCGGGAGGCCGTAGACCTCGACCTCCACGTAGTGGTTCATGTCGTTCGACGTGTTGCCGCCGCTGTAGAACCGGACGTAGCGGGCCTTGACCCCCTTGGGATCGAAGAGCTTGCCGTCGAACGTCTCGATGTATTCCTTGTCCTTGCCGGCCCCGAGGCCGGAGGTGTTGTCGTGGTCGTTGTTGAAGACCGTGGTCACGCCGCCGATGAAGTCCTTGTCGTCGGAGACCTGGACGACGACGTCGCGGTAGACGCGGGCTTGGCTATGATAGTGCCAAGCGACGATGGCCTGAAGCTCCTGGGGCTTGCCGAGGTCGATCTGGACCCACTGGAGCATGGGCCCGAGCTCGACGTAGTAGCCGTCCTCGCCGGACTTCTTGCCGTCCGTGACGCAGGCGACCTCGCCGATGACCGGTTCCTTGTCGCTCGCGGTGACCGGCTTGCCGGCCGAGAGCAGGACCGTCCCGACGGGGACCATGAACGGCCCGCGGGGCTTCCCGGTGATCGTCTCGAGATTGGGGGTGCGGATGTTCTTGGGCGTGCCGACGAACATCGGCTTGGGGAGCTGGATCTTCAGGACCTCTTTCCCGGGGTCCTGGGCCGCCGCGGCGGACGGGAGCAGGACGAGGGCCAGGCCGGCGATCGCCGTTACGGCGAGGATTTTCTTCATCTTCGACTCCTTCGTTTCGCGGGCCCGTCTCCGGCGATCTGGCCCGCGTTGAATATTCTACACTTTTCGGCCCCGGTTTTCACGAGGGCCCAGACGGCGGGGTGGCGCCCGCAGAAGCCGGCGACCTCCTCGGTCGTCATGACCATGAAGGCCGTCGAGAGGGCGTCCGCGGCCGCCGCCGACGGGTGGGAGGCCCAGGCGGCGGCGTGGCCCGCCGCGGGACCGCCCGTCCGGGGATCGACGACGTGCTCGCCCTTGACTTCGGTGCCGGAGCCGCTGAGGGCCCGGCTCCTGAGGAGGACCAGGCCCGGCCCGGCGGTCCTCCCTTTGGTCGAGCCGGCCCCGACCGGCCAGCCGTCCCCCGTCCCTTTCGTCCCGGGACCCGGCCCGGCGGCCAGGGCCGTGCTCGTGCCGGCGTGGAGGAGCGCGTTCCCGACCTCCCAGTCCTTGAGCAGGGCGAGGGCGGCGTCGAGCGCGTAGCCCTTGCCGACCGCGCCGAGGTCGAGGTCGAGCGCGGGGGGATTCGCCCCTCCCCGGACCGGGAGCCGGGTGACCGCGATGCCTGTGCCGGAGCGGTCGATCCGGACGAGCTTGGCGAGAGGCGCCGGGACCCGCTTCAGGCGGCCCCGGGCGGGGAGGAGGCCGGTCCGGTAGTTGACGTCGAAGGCGCCCGCCGACTCCGCCTGCACGAAGGCGGCCAGGCCCAGGACCTCGGCCGTCTCGAGACCGACCGGCAGCGTCTCTCCGGGCGCGAGCCGACCGATCCGGCTGATCTCGCTCGACGGGTCGAAGCGGCTGAAGAGGCGCTCCAGCCGGTCGATCTCGCCGAAAGCGGCCCGGGCGGCCTGCCCGGCGTAGGCCTCCTCCCGGTCCGCGACGAAGATCTCGAACACCGTCGCCATGGCCTCGTGAGCGAACCGGGGAACGGGCGGTTTCGCGCGGCGCGGCATTTTCCGGGGGCCCTATTTCGGGGCTTTCGGGCCCAGGGAGAGCTCCCGGACGCTGTCCGAGGCGACCTTGAGACGGGCGGCGACGTCCTTCTCCCCGCGCACCTTGTCGTCGGTCAGGAAGTGGACGTCGAGGAGGCCCTCGGAGTGGAAACCGGTCCGGAAGTAGTTCACTTCGGCGAGCGACAGGCTCCAGCCTTGGAGCCAGGTCTCGAGTTCCTTGCGCTGGCGGCCGCCGCCGAGGAAGTGGATGACGAGCCGGATCGGGCCGGCCGGGTCGATCTCCCCGCCCTCGCTCTCGTCGAGGAAATAGGCCCCGCGGACGCCCCAGGCGTGCCCGCCGCAGTGGTAGGCGATCCGCTCGGCCATGCGCAGGCGCCAGCGGCCGCTGTCCTCGTCCTCGCGGGCGAGGCCCGCCCCCCCCTCGCAGGCCGTCCGCACGGCCGCTTCCGGCGGGGCGAAGAAGCCGACGGCCAGCTCCCGGTCGGCGTTCATCAGGACGCGCAGGACCTTGCCGCCGGTCACCTCGGGGATGTCGATGACCCGGAGGGCGTCGGTGATGGCCGCGCACTCGGGACAGTGCCCGGCCAGCGTGTTGGGGGCCTCGAGCAGGAAGCGCTCGTTGAATTTCACTCCGTCGTCGTCCGGGTAGAGGGGCAGGTAGCGGATGCCCGCCTCGACCAGGTCCTGGAAGAAGTGGGTCCCGAAGGACACGTCGGGGACGTAGTTGCCCTTCTTGCGGGCGACCTCGATGAGCATGGCCGAGTTGTTGATCTCGGAATAGGTGACGCGGACGCCGAGCTTGATGTCGCCGCGGCTGCCCCACCGGCCCGGGCCCATGAGGATGAACTGGCGGCGCGGCAGGAGCTTGTTGAGCTTGCCGACGGCCTCGCCCACGGCCACGAGGTCGGCGTATTCGGCCAGCTCCCCGTAGCGGTCCGGATCGACGTAGACGACGTGGGTGATGTCCGCGACGCGGCCGTTGGAGACGAACTTGTTGGCCGTGAAGAGGACGGAGGCGTCGGGCAGGTTCGAGGGGATCTCCATGGCCACTTCCTCGGAGGCCTGGCTCTGGGGGCGGCACTGGAGGAGGTAGAAGTCCGTGCCCGTCGAGGCGAACTCGATGTCGACGGGCACGCCCATGGCCGACGACAGCGTCTTGAGGATGGCCTCGATCTGGAGCATGAACGGCGATCCGCTGATGAGGCCCTCGAAGGTGACGACGGCGTCCTCCTTGGCGATGTCCGTGGCCAGGCCCATCGGCCGCTGCAGGATCTGGTCCCGGTAGACGGAGAAGACCTTGGTCAGGGCCGGGTATTCGTGCCCGATCTCCCCGAGCAGCTCCTTGATGTCCTTGGTGACGAACCGGTTCTCCTCGAGGTCGATGACGTCGATCTTCTTGGGCGAATAGCGGACGGCTTCGTCGGTCGAGACGTTGACCCGAAGGTTCGGCTGGCTCGGGGCGACCAGGACGGGGTAGTCGTCGCTGACCCGGTCGACGGCCCGGGTCCCCAGGCCGGGAACGAGACGGAGGAGGCCGTCCTCGCGCTTGATCCGCGGCGACCAGCGGAACTCGTTCCGGCTGAAGGCGACGCCGGCGAAGGCCGGGAAGAAGTACTTGCCGGCCCGGCTCCCGACGACCTCCTGGATCATGACGCCCATCTCCTCGTAGAAGTCGAGCAGGCCTCTCTCGGCCCGGTATTGGATGGGGTCGGGGCTGAAGATCGAGGCGTAGACCTCGGCCACGGCGTCGAGCAGGGCCTCGAGGCGCTGCTGTTTGTCGCCCTGGTTGGCCAGGAACAGGCTCTTGTATTTGCCGGCGAAGGCCGTGCCCAGCCGGTCCTCGAGGAGGCTGGAGCTGCGGACGATGAGCGGGACTTCGCCGAAATCGTCCAGGGCGACCGACAGGCCCTTGACCACCTCGGGCGGGAAGGTCGAGTTCTTGAAGACCTGGACCAGGTGGGGGTATTCCTGACGGACGACCTCGATGTCCTTGTACTTCTGCTCGATGACGTCGTCGAGGTTGTTGTAGGTCGTGAAGGCGATCAGGCCGTCCGAGGTGATGTACCAGGTCTTGGGCTTCTTGACCGAGCCGATGATCTTGTTGCGGCGGGTCGCCTGCTTGAGGATGCGGGTGGCCAGGAACAGCCCGGCGCTCTTGCCGCCGAGCTTGCCGTGGCTTCCGGGCGGGAAGACGATCCGCTCCATGAGGCCGAAGAAGTCCTCGAGATCGACGTATTTCTTGGCGACGTTGATGAACTCGAGCTGTTCCGTGAAGAAGCGGCGGATGAGGGCCACCCGGACGCTGTTGGCCGTCGAGCGGGGCATGGAGATGCCGTCCGGGGCCAGGAGCTTGATCCGGCGCATGCTGTCGAGGACCTCGGCCAGGTCGGCGTAGACGTTCTCCAGGTTCTGGACGGCCGAGCTCGAGCGGTCCTCGTTGATCCAACGCTGGATCCGGTCGAGGATGTCGTCGTCGGTCAGGTTGGCCGAGGCGATCTTGAACGTCTCTTCGGTCAGCTCGAAGAAGCGGTCCATCGACTCCCGGTTCTGAGGCAGGTTGGATTCGCCGAAGAGCCCTTCCGTCATCCGGCCGCCGCTGAAGCGCTGGAGGAGGTCGCGGGCCTCGGTGACGCCGCGCCAGCCGAGGTAGTTCATCATCTTTCGCGACACCCGGATCAGCAGGCTGGGATTGGTGTTGCGGAGGAGGTCGAGGGCGATCCGCCAGCCCTGTTTGGCCCCGCCCGGCTCGCGGCGGTCGTCGCTCATCTTCTCGTACATCCCCCGAAGCCGCTGGTGCAGGATGAAGTGCCCCAGGCGCTCGGCGACCGTTTGGATGAGCTTGACCTCGCCCTTCATGAACGGGCCGCAGTCGCTCTCCGGGGTCGGCTTCTTGTAGGACACGCAGAGGCGGCCGACCGACGCGTCCTGGACCCGGATCTCGGCGCACTGGACGTGGGGCGTTTCTTCGAAATCGGGGGATTCGAAGATATCCGAGCCGTAGGTGATCTGCGCCTGGCAGCACTCCGGGTACTGCCAGCCGGGCGGGATGGCCTCGATGACCTGGCGGAAGACGTCCTCGAGGGCGACGTCGTAGAAGCTGAGGATCTCCTCGATGCGGTAGAGGCAGCTGAGCTCCTTGGCCCGCTCGTGGAGGGTCGAGAACAGGGTGTTGACGGCCGTGGGCGTGCGCGGATTGGACATGTCGCTGCGTCCCTCCTCGGCCGCCGGCGCGGCCCTCTCCTCATCCGGCCCGGGGCCGGGAGTCAAATAACGCCCGCCCCTCCCGGCGGACCCGGGAGGGGCGGGCGGGCGAACACAGCGTCAAAAAGGCTCAGACCCAGCCGCGGTCCTTGCAGGCGTTGGCGACGCGGCTGACGGAAATGACGTAGGCGGCGTCGCGCATGTAGAGCTTCCGCGTCCGGGCCAGCTCGCTGACGGCCTTGAAGGCGGCCGTCATCTTCTCGTCGAGCCGGGTCAGGACCTCTTCCTTGGTCCAGAAGTAGTTCATGTTGCACTGGACCTGCTCGAAGTAGCTGCAGGTGACCCCGCCGGCGTTGGCCAGGAAGTCGGGGATGACGAAGATGCCGCGGCTCTTGATGACCGCGTCGGCCTCGGGGGTCGTCGGGCCGTTGGCGCCCTCGGCGATGATCTTGACCCGGGGTTGGACCTTCTTCACGGTCTCGGCGTTGACCTGGTTCTCCAGGGCGCAGGGCAGGAGGATGTCGACGTCCTGTTCGATCCAGGCGTCGCCGGGCAGTCGCTCGTATTCGAGGGCCTCGGCCTTGGCCTTGTCGATCCCGCCGAAGCGGTCGGTGATGGCCAGGAGCTCCTCGAGGTTGACGCCGCTTTTCTTGCGGTAGGTGTAGGAGGCCTGGTCGTTCTGGTCCCAACAGGCGACCGCGACGACCTTGCCGCCGAGCTTGGTGAAGAGCTGGATGGCGTACTGGGCGACGTTGCCGAAGCCCTGGATGGAGGCGGTGGTGCCCTCGGGCTTGATGCCCATCTCCTTGAGGGCCTCGCGGACGGTGTAGATGAGGCCGTAGCCGGTCGCTTCCGTCCGGCCGAGAGAGCCGCCCATGCCCACGGGCTTGCCGGTGATGAAGCCGGGGAACTTCTGGCCGTGGATGGTCTCGAACTCGTCGAGCATCCAGAGCATGTGCTGGGGATTGGTCATGACGTCCGGGGCCGGGACGTCGCGGAGGTTGCCGACGTCGTGGGCCAGGACCCGGATCCAGCCGCGGCAGAGCCGTTCCTGCTCGCGCGGGCTGAGGTCGTGCGGGTCGCAGATGACGCCGCCCTTGCCGCCGCCGAGGGGGATGTCCACGACGGAACACTTCCAGGTCATCCACATGGACAAGGCCCGGACGGTATCGATCGTCTCCTGGGGGTGGAAGCGGATGCCTCCCTTGCAGGGCCCGCGGGCGTCGTTGTGCTGGCAGCGGAAGCCCTTGAACACGCGGACGCTTCCGTCGTCCATGCGGACGGGGATGGAGAAATGGTACTCCCGCAGCGGCTGCCGCAGGAGGTCCCGGGTGGGTTGGTCGAGCTCGAGAAGGTCGGCCACAGAATCGAACTGCTTCTGGGCCATCTCGAAGGCGTTGAACCCTTTTACGGCCATTGATACGCTCCTATCGGATGTGAAGTGATGATGGCATCCTCGGATGCCTCATTGTCGCGGTTCACGCGACAGCGAATCATAGCCCATAACGGGGCGAATTTCAAGCCGCGCGAAGGCCCGAACGAGCGTCGCGGCGGGCCGGTCCGGCCCGGCGGTCGGCGGGTCGATGGGCGAAGCGCGAGCCGCGGCTGAGGCCCCGGCCCGGCGGGTAAGAGGCGGAGAGCGGGCTCGCGCCGGCCGGTGGCCGGAGCTGCGTTCTCCGGTCTTGACAGTCTAAGATGACCAGAATATAATAATGGTCAAGGGTCACAATATGGGAAAAATCGCTAAGAGAGAGGACATCAGAGACCTCATTCTCGATGCCGTCGACGGCCTCCTGGCCAGGTACGGATACGGCAAGATGACCATGGAGGATGTGGCCCGGCAGGTCGGCATCGGCAAGGGGACGATCTACCTCCATTTCCGGTCCAAGGAAGCGCTGGTGCTGGCCCACATCGACCGCATCGCGGAAACCGTCGTCAGGAATCTCGAGGAGATCGCCGCGTCTCCGGACCCCGTCGACCGGAGGCTCCGGCGCATGCTCGTCCTCCGCGTCCTCCACCGCTTCGACAGCGTCGCCCACTACTCCCGGAGCCTGGGCGAGCTCCTGTCTTCGGTCCGGGCCTCGTTGCTCGCGCGGCGGCAGGTCCATTTCGAAAAAGAGGCCGCCGTCTTCGAGGGCGTCCTGCGCGAGGGGGCCAGGATAGGGTCGCTCGACTGTGCCGACCCCCGGACGGCCTCGTTCGTCCTCATCCAGAGCACCAACTCCCATCTTCCGTTCAACCTGTCGGCCCGCGAGCTCGGCCGGCGCGAAGAGCTGGAGGACCAGGTTGGCCGCATCGCCGAGCTGCTCGTCAAGGGACTTCTTCCGTGCCCGTCGCGCCCGGCCAGCTGGACGCGCTAAGGCATACAGGGATCGCATCGGATAAAGGAGGCTCACCATGTCCAGATCGGTTGGTCGAAGAACGGCCGTTCTCGTCCTCGTCCTGGCCCTGGCCGGCCCGGGCGTCTTCGCCCAGTCCCAGCCCGTTCCGACGTTCAAGGACACGACCGTCCTGCCGGAGGGCCCGGCCGGCGCCCGCGTCATGTCCCTGATCGAGGTCATGAACTCCGGGAGCGTCGACCGGATCAAACGGTTCATCAGCGAGGAATGCGCCGGCAACTTCCGGGACATGATCCCTCTCGAAGACCATGTCTCGACGGCGCTCGGGTTCCATCGGGATACGGGCGGGATCGATTTCTACTCGATCCGCACGTATTCGCCCGAGCGGGCGGACGTGACCGTGGTCATCGTCAAGGACCGCATCCTCGGCGGCTGGTGGGGCCTCTCCTTCCGTTTCGGCGAAGCGCCGAAGTTCCTCGTCAACGGCCTGGGCATCAATTCGGCCCGTCCCCCCGCCGGGATCGCCGAGCCGCCCCTGACCGAGAAAGAGGCCGTCGCCGAGATCCGGGCCCTGCTGGCCAAGGTCAAAGAGAAAGACTGGTACTCCGGGACCGTGCTCGTCGCCAAGGGAACGAATATCCTCCTGACGGACTTCGCGGGGGAGGCCAGCAAGGCCTTCCACGTCCCCAACACCATCGACACCAAGTTCAACCTCGGCTCGATGAACAAGATGTTCACGTCCGTCGCCGTCGCCCGGCTGGTCGAGGCCGGGAAGCTCGCGTTCGACGACCCTATCGGGAAATGGGTCGACGAGACCTGGCTGCCCAAGGACGTCACCGCCAAGATCACCGTCCGCCACCTGATCACCCACACCAGCGGCCTCGGCAGCTACTTCAATGAGACCTATATGAAGAGCTCGCGGGCCCTCTTTCGCGAGCTGGACGACTACAAGCCGCTCATCAAGGACGACAAGCCCGCGTTCAACCCGGGAGAGCGCTTCCAGTACAGCAACACGGGTATGTTCCTGCTCGGCGTCGTCATCGAGAAGGTCACGGGCGAGGATTACTTCGAGCACATCCGCAAGACGATCTACGCGCCGTCCGGCATGAAGGACTCCGACAGCTTCGAGATGGACTACCCCGTCGAGAACCTGGCCATCGGCTACAGCCCCGACTTCAAGAGCCCCTACAAGTGGCAGAACAACCTCTATAAGCACGTCATCAAGGGCGGGCCGGCCGGCGGCGGATTCTCGACGGTCAAGGACCTCCACCGGTTCGCCCTGGCCCTCCTGGCTGACAAGCTCATTTCGAGGAAGATGCGCGACTTGATGTGGACGGACTTCAAGGGCGCGAATTACGGCTTCGGATTCACGGTCGCCCAGAGCCCCGGAGGGAAGGCCGTCGGCCATAGCGGCGGCTTCGACGGCATCAATTCCCAGCTCGACATCTACGTCGACACGGGCTACATCGTAGCGGCGATGGGCAATACCGACAACGGAGCCAGTCCGCTGGCGAACAGGATCGGCTCGATCCTGGCCCGCGTGAAAAAATAAGGAGAACGGACATGTCCAAAGCCGTCCGCACGTTCATCATTGCTTTCGCGATCTTCGCCCTGGGCGTCGGACCGGCCCTCGGCCAGGCGCCGGCCGCCCCGCCGGCCCTTGACGCGGCCCGCAAGCAGGCCGTCGTCGACGAGATCGCGACGGTCTTCAACCGGAGCTACATCTTCGCCGAGACGGCCCGCAAGGTCGGGGAGGCCCTGCGGGCCAAGCTCAAGGCCGGCGATTTCAACGCGTTCGACGCCGCCCCGGCCTTTGCCCAGGCCGTTTCGGCGGTCATCCTCGACGTGAGCAAGGACCGGCACACCGGCTTCGCCTTCAACCCCGCGATGGCCGAGGACCTCAGGCGCCTCGCGGGGCGCAGCGAGGAGGAGGCCAGGAAGGTCCGGGAGCGTCAGCTCGAGGGATCGCGGCGGGACAATTTCGGCTTCCGCAAGGTCGAGCGCCTGCCCGGGAACATCGGCTACCTCGACTTCCGGGTCTTCGAGTCGCCCGCCGACGCGGGCCCGACGGCCGTCGCGGCCATGAACTTCCTGGCCTACTGCGACGCCATCATCGTCGACCTGCGCCAGAACGGCGGCGGCGACCCGGCCCAGATCCAGCTCATCAGCTCCTATCTCTTCGGCGAGCCGGTCCACCTCAACGATCTCTACGCCCGGGCCACGGACACGACCGAGAACTACTGGACCCTGCCCTACGTCCCCGGGGCCCGCGCGTCCCAGGCCGACGTGTATGTCCTGACGAGCGCCCGGACCTTTTCCGGGGCCGAAGAGTTCTCTTACAACCTGCAGAACCTCAAGCGGGCGACCATCATCGGCGAGACGACGGGGGGCGGCGCCCATCCGACCAACGCCGTGATCGTCCAGCGCGACTTCATCCTCCGGGTGCCCTTCGCCCGGGCCATCAATCCCGTCTCCAAGACCAACTGGGAGGGGACGGGCGTCAAACCCGATATCGCCTGTCCGGCGGCCGAGGCGTTCGACAAGGCCTACGCCCTGGCCGTCGAGAAGCTGGCAGCCAAGACGACGGACCCGCAGGCCAAGGGCGAGTTCGAATGGATCCTGGCCGGACAGAAGGCCAAGGGGGATCCGGCGCGTGTCGACGAGAAGACCCTGAAGACCTACGCCGGCGTCTACGGCGAGCGCCAGGTCACCTTCGAGAACGGGGCCCTCTTCTACCGGCGGACCGGGCCGAAATACCGGCTCGTCCCCATGACCGCGACGCTCTTCGCCCTCGACGGGCTCGAGACCTTCCGGATCGAGTTCACGGTCAAGGACGGGAAGACGGTCGGGCTCGTCGGGTTCTACGACAACGGGAACCGCGACATCTCGCCGCGGACGAAGTAGGCGCTGTCAGGCCGTGGGCGGCCGGGACCCGGCGAAGACCTCGAGGCCGAGGTAGACCGCGGCGGCGACGGCCGAGAGGACGGCGCTCAAGCGGTGGAACTCGAACATGAACTCCTGGCCGGCCGTCCGAAGCAGGGGCAGCATGGGCAGGAGGGCCGAGAGCGTCAGCAGGAACCCGGCGAGGACGAAGAGCCAGAAGGCCCACAGCTTGACCCGGGCGGCCGTGATGCCCATCTTCCGGGGATCGAGGAGCGCGAGGCTCAGGCTGGCCGGCTTCGGGACCGAGATGAAATGCCGGCCCTTGAAGAAGGCCAGGACGGTCAGGCTGATCGCGAAGAGCGCGCCGGCCATGACATGGCCGACGAGGGGGAAGCCGAACAGCCCGCGGGGGACGAAGATCCCGAAGCCGAAGCCGCTCGCCGCGAGATAGAGGAAGCTCGCGTAGAGCCCGATGTGGAGCCACCTCTCCAAGACGGGCCAGCGCCAGAGCGGCAAACGCTTGAGGTATTCCCACCAAGCCCGGGGCGATGTCTTCCTCGCCATCTGGACGGTCCGGAGGACGAGCCAAGCCAGGAACTTCTTGAGGATCTCCACGTAGAGGATGGTCGACCGGGCCTCTTCCCGGGTGGTCCAGAAGCGGTGGAAGGCGAGGCCGAAGAACGTCCCGGCGGCGGCGAGGAGGACGACGATCGTGAACAGCATGGCGCTCACCTTTTCTCGAGGAAGCCGGCCACCCGGCCGAGGGCGACCAGGCCGGCCAGGAAGAGAAGGGACCCGGCGACGGCCGCGCAGACGCCAAGGACGAACTTGAAGACCGGCCGGACGATGAACGACAGTCCGAAGACGCGCTGGAAGAGCCCCCCCAGCTTCATGAACGAAGAGGCCGAGCGCTTTTCGACGGATCCGGTCAGCAAGGGTCCCGTGCCCTCGAGCCGCGTGAAGAAGAAGTCGGAGCCGCCGCTGTGGCAGTCGGTGCAGGCCGCGTGCCAGCCGAGCGATTGCTGGGCCGGCCGGACGTCATGGGCCAGCGGCCAGGTCACGGGGGCGGCCGCCTTGTCTCTGGCGCTCGCGAGCCGGCCTTGCTTGTCGAGCCGGAAGAGCCTCCCGCCCGAGATGTAGACGAATTCGGGCTTATCGTCCGTCTTCTTCAGGGCCGCCAGGACCAGCCCGACCTGCTCCTCGGTCAGGGTCTTCCCGGTCCCGGCCTTGGCGGTGACGGTCCGGACGTCGAAGTCCGGCGCCAGCGGCCGGAGCCGGCCCTCGACGATCCAGCCCGGGCCGGGCGCGCCGCCGAGCTCGGCCGGAGCCTCGGAGGCGTCGAGGAAGCCTTCGACGATCCTGTAGAGCGTCTTCCTGACGAGGATGGCGGGCTCGCCCGGCTTCCCGGCCGTCGTGCCGAGCGCCTGCAGGAACTCCTGGAAGCGCGTCTCGATGGCCGGGTCCTTGTCCGGCGAGGCCGGATCGAAATCGGGGACGAGGGCAGCGACCTCTCCGCCCTTGCGGAGGCCCCAGAACGCCGGCGCGTCCGCGGCCTGCCCCGTTCGCGGCGACGCGTCGAGGCCGAGGTCGACGTTCGGGGCGAAGACGGACCCGCCCGAGACGAGGACCGGGGTCTCGCCCTCGGCCATGACCTGGCTGAGGGCGATGAGCGTCCGGGAGATCCTCTCTTCGGGCTTCAGGACGTCGCCCGCCGCGGCCTCGACGGCCTTCGGCTGGAGGGGAACGATGTCCTGACCGGTCCTTTTGGCCCAGAAGGCCGGCCAGACCAGGCGCTGCGGCGCGATCCGGTGCCCCGCGTCCTTTTGATAAACGGGCTCGACGATGACGGGCGCGTCGGTCGACCAGGTCGCGACGCCGTAGATGCCGAGCCTGTTCGCCCGCGACGTCCGGACCCGGGTGAAACCGTCCTTCGGTTTCGGGCCCGAATGACAGACGGTGCAGGCGAGCCGCCTGAAGTGCACGAGCGGGATGCCCGTGTGCTTGGGGTAGGGGGCGCCGAGGCGGCCGGGGACGACCGTCTTCTCGCCCTTCTCGTTCTCGCCGAGATGACACCCGCGGCAGGTGAATGACTCGGCGGCCCGGTTCCCCGTTTCGGCCGCTTCGCCCGGGTAGCCGCGGACCATGGCGTGGCCGAGGTCGTTCCGGTGGCAGTCGGCGCACTTCAGGCCGGCCGCGGAGTGGACGTCGCCGTCGGCGTTCCACTGGGATCCGCCCGTCGGCGACACCGCGTGGCAGGCCAGGCAGCGGTCGTCGGCCGGCTTGTGGTCCAGGTCGAAGAAATAGCGGTGCTTCGAATCGAAGTCGGAGCCCTGGTACTTGACCGAGGGAACGACGGCCCACTGATGGTCGTCGAGGTTGGGCCCGTCGGCGACGTCCCAGGTCCCCCCGAGCCGGGAGGCCATGCCGCCGACTTCGCCGAGCCCGCCGGCCGCGGTGGCCGCCCAGCGCAGGTTCTCGCGCAGGACCTGCTTGGCCCACTCGCTCGGATCCTGGCGGCCCGACGCGTTGTGGCAGGCCAGGCAGTCGGCCTCCGCTTTGCCGGAGACGTTCCAGCGGGCCTCGGGATGGGACAAGACCTCCTCGTCGGAGGGCTCGGCCGGGCCCCCGCCGGGAATGTGCCGGCCAAAGAGGAGCGTGAAGTCCCAGGTCGTCAGGTCGACGGCCGCGGGATCGTAGGTCCCGGGCCATTTCCGATAGGAGAGCGGCAGGACCGTCCCGGTCCCCGGGTCGACCTGGAGCCACGGCTCGCCCGGCCGTCCGTTCGTCCCCGCCGTCTGCCCGCCGAAGTGCCAACCGCCGCGGACCGTCGCGTAATCGTGGCACGGCCCGCAGGTGAAGCGGGCCGAGTACGGCAGGGGATCGGTCTCGGTCGGGATGATCGGCTCGTCGTTCTCGTCGCGCAGGGGGATGAGGTGGACGGGCGTCGTCCGGGCGCCGTCCCAGACGGCGTGCTTGTCCGCCGGGGCCGCGGTCTGGGCGGAGGCGCTCGCGGCGGCGACGGCGAGCGCGGCCAGGGCCAGGAGGAGGCCGAAGGACCGTCCGGGGCGGCTCATGCCTTGAACTGCTCCGG
>JBFYNT010000212.1:0-18453 GCA_041304225.1 Candidatus Aminicenantota bacterium | reverse complement strand
TAGGCGTCGAAGCTGTTGAAGTTGGTCCAGGCCCCGGCGATGACGAAGGCCGGGATGGTGAAGATGGCCCCGGCGGCGATCGATTCGCCGATGGAGCCGATCGTCCGGGCGATGTTCTCCTCGAGGATCGAGCCTTTCATGATCTTCAGGACGGCCATGCCGATGACGGCCGCGGGGTAGGTGGCCGCGATGGTCATGCCGGCCCGCAGGCCGAGGTAGGCGTTGGCCGCGCCGAGGATGACGGTCAGGACGAGGCCGATGAGGACGGCCCGGAGGGTGAACTCCTTCATGTCCGATTTTTCGGGGACGTAGGGTTGAGGACTCAAGGCGCACTCCTTTGTGAGAAATCCGACTAAAATGTTCCTAATGTATATGGGAAGTCCGGACTCAAAGTCAAGCCGGAATCCCCCCCGGGCGGGGGGATTTGCTTAGAGGAAAGAATTGTGTTAAAAAGGTCCCCGGCGGAGAGAGAAGCAACATGAGCCTTATCAGCTGGTTGAAAGACAGGCTATTCTGCGACCTGGCCATCGACCTGGGAACGGCCAACACCCTGGTCTTCCTCAAGGGCAAGGGCATCATCGTCCAGGAGCCTTCGATCGTCGTCGTCAACAAGGCGACGGGCAAGGTCGAGGCCGTAGGCTCGCGGGCCAAGGAGATGCTCGGCAAGACCCCGACGAGCGTCATGGCCATCAAGCCCATGCGCGACGGCGTCATCGCCGACTTCGAGATCGCCGAGAAGATGCTCGACTACTTCATCAAGAAGGCCATGAACAACCGCGGCTTCCTGCTCCGGCCCCGGATCGTCATCGGCATCCCGACCGGCATCACCCAGGTCGAGCGGCGGGCCGTCAAGGACGTGGCCATGCGGGCCAAGGCCTCGGAGGTCTACCTCATCGAGCAGCCCATGTCGGCCGCGATCGGCGCCGACCTGCCCATCTCCGAGCCGACGGGCAACATGATCGTCGACATCGGCGGCGGCACGACCGACATCGCCGTCATCTCTCTCGACGGCATCGTCTTCAACCACAGCATCCGCGTCGCCGGCAACGAGATGGACGACGCCGTCATCCATTACCTCAAGAAGAAGTACAACCTGCTCATCGGCGAGCGGACGGCCGAGATCGTCAAGATGCAGATCGGCTCGGCTTACCCGCTCGACGAGCCGATGACCATGGAGATCAAGGGCCGCGACCTGCGCGAGGGCATCCCGCGGACCATCGTCGTGGACGACCAGGAGATCCGCGAGGCCATCGAGGAGACCGTGGCCGCCATCATCAACGCCATCCGCATCGCCCTGGAAAGGACCCCGCCCGAGCTCTCGGCCGATATCATCGACCGGGGCATCATCCTGACCGGCGGCGGGGCCCTGCTCAAGAACCTGGACAAACGGATCCGCGAAGAGACCCAGCTGCCCGTCTTCATCACCGAGGACCCGCTGACGACCGTCGTCCTGGGAGCGGGCAAGATGCTCGACGACCTCGAGCTCCTGAAGAAGATCTCCCTCATCTAGAGGGGCCGGCCGCGGCTCGCGAGGTGTCATGCCCTTCTGGGAGAAGCGACGAAGCGCCCTCGTCCTCGCCGGACTGATGGCCTTCCACATCCTGCTCATCTCCATCCAGGTGCCGCGGGGGGCCGAGAAATCGCTCTTCGAGCGGTCGGTCTTCTTCCTCTTCGCGCCGGTCCAGCGGGCCGCCTCCGCGCTCGTCCGCGGCGTCTCCTCGGCCTGGAGCGGTTACTTCGACCTGCGCGGCGTCCGCGCCGAGAACCAAAAGCTCAAGAGAGAGGTCTTCTTCCTCAACCAGGACGTCCGTTTCCTCCAGGACCGGCTCCGGGTCCAGGGCTCCGAGGAGGAGCTCCGGCGCAGCCTGGCCGGATTCCGGGGCACGCTCGTCGTCGCCCGGACGATCGGCGTCGACAGCGCCAACCCCCACCAATCCATCGTCATCGACAAGGGCAGCCTCGACGGCCTCCGGCCCGACATGGCCGTTTGCGACCGGTTCGGGAATCTCGTCGGCCGGACGATCGCGCTCGTCAGCCTGAAAGAGACCATGGTCCAGCTCGTCACGGACAAGGACAGCAGCGTCAGCGTCACGTCGGCTGTGGCCGGGCTGACCGGGTCCCTGACCGGGCTCTCCGGCCCCGTCTGCGAGCTCCGCTACGTCCTGGCCACGGCCCAGGGCGGCGAGGTCGGGGAGGAGCTGCTGACGACCGGCTTCGACCGGATCTACCCGGCGGGCATCCGGGTCGGCACGATCCGCAGCCTTAAGCCGGACCAGACATCGCCGATCTTCCGGAGCATCCTGGTGACGCCGCATCTCCGTTTCGACGCCCTTGACGTCGTCGCCGTGCTGACCAAGGGTCCGGGAGACGGGCCGTGAGAGAGACGGCGTTGAAGGATGTCCTGCGGGCCCTGCTGGCCACCCTGGCCGCCGTCGGCGTCTACTCCCTGGCCGGCGCCGCGGCCCCCGAATGGCTGGTCGTCTTCAACGCCTTTTCCGTGGTCGTCCTCTACTTCTCCGTCCGCCGCGGCGAGGTCTTCGGGGCCCTGCTCGGCACGGCCTGCGGGCTCGTCCAGGACGTCTTCACGATCGGCGTCTTCGGCGTGGCCGGCCTGACCAAGACCCTGCTCGGCTTCTGGACCGGATTCGTCTCCCGGCGCATCGACGTGGCGCCGTTCGGCCGCAACGCCCTGTTCCTGCTGATCATGTCCGTCGCCGAGATGCTCCTCTGGGTGCTCATCACGGCGGTCGTCCGTCTCGAATCCATCAGCCTTCACGGCGGTCTCCTCTTCGTCCAGCCCCTGGTCACCGCGGTCCTGGCCAGCTCCCTCGCGGCGCTCGAGCGGCGGCTGCGGGCCCGGGGCCCCCGAGGCGGGTGATGCCCGTAGAAGGGATCTACGAAGACCTGACGCTCGTCCGCCGCCGGGCCCGGGCCGTCTTCCTCGGCGTCTCCGTCCTCGTCCTCCTCGTCCTGTCCTACTACTGGAAGCTCCAGATCCTGGAGCACCGGAAGTTCGCGGGCCTGGCCGAGGCCAACCGGACCCGGATGCGGGTGCTGGCCGCGCCGCGCGGGCTCATCCTCGACCGGAACCGGATCATCCTGGCCGACAACCGGGCCTCCTTCAAGGTCTCTCTCGTCCGCGAGCGGGTCAAGGACGCCGACGCGTCGTTCGCCGGGATCAGCCGCCTCCTCGGCATCGACGAGACGACCTTGCGGGACCGCGTCGAACTCCACAAGGACCTGCCCCTCTTCGAGCCCATCGTCGTGGCCGACGGGCTGAGGGCGGAGGACATCTATCCCATCGAGAGCCACCGGCGCGAGTACCCCGAGATCGAGGTCGAGTCGGAGCCGCAGCGGCGATATCCCGGCGAGATGCTGGCCGCCCACGTCCTCGGCTACCTCCAGGAGCGGACCCCGGAGGAGATCCGGGCCCAGCCGGACCTCCGCCTGCGGCCCGGCGAGATGATCGGCCGGACCGGGATCGAACGGGTCTACGACCACGTCCTCCGGGGCTCGGACGGCGCCGTCTACGAGATCGTCGACAGCCTGGGTCGGGTGCAGAGCGTGAAAGCCACCCAGCACCCCGTCCAGGGCACGGACCTGGTCCTGACCCTCGACGTCCGGCTCCAACGGATCGCCGAGCAGGCCCTCGAGGGCCGGGAGGGGGTCGTCATCGCTCTCGATCCGGAAACGGGCGGGATCCTGGCCCTGGCCAGCAATCCGACCTACGACCCGAACAAGTTCATCACCCGGTTCACGCCGTCCGAGTGGTCCGCGCTCACGACCGACCCGCTGTCGCCGCTCGAGAACCGGGCCATCCGCGGCCTCTATGCGCCGGGCTCGATCTTCAAGCTGGTCATGGGCCTGGGCGGCCTCGGCTTCGGCTTCGTCGACGAAGGGACCTCCGTCTACTGTTCGGGATCGACCCTGATCTACGGCGCTGTGCGCCACTGCTGGTTCGAGCCCGGGCACGGGGCCATGGACCTCGACGACGCCATCAAGAACTCGTGCAATATCTATTTCTACCAGCTCGGGCGGCGGATGGGGATCGACCTGATCGCCCAGGCCGCGCGCCGGCTGGGACTCGGGCGCAAAACCGGCGTCGACCTGGTCGGAGAGAAAGAGGGCCTCGTCCCGAGCAACGAGTGGAAAATGAAGGCCCTGAAGACGCCCTGGTATCCCGGGGAGACGATCTCCGTCGCCATCGGCCAGGGCCAGCTCCAGGTGACGCCCATGCAGATCGCGGCGATGACCGCGCTGATCGCCCGGCGCGGCGAGCGGATGAAGCCGCCCCACCTCGTCGAGGGCGGGGGGGGGCGGACCGGGGAGCCCGGGCCTGAGTCCGCCGCGTCGGGAGAGGATTTCAAGCGGTCGACCTACGAGAGCGTCATCGCCGGCATGTGGAGATCGGCCAACGACGGCGGCACGGGGCAGGGGGCCCGCGTCGAAGGCTTCGACGTCTGCGGCAAGACCGGCTCGACCCAGACCATGAGCCGGGAGAGCGCCGCGGCCCTGGCCCGCGCGGGCCGGGAGGTCAAGACCCACTCCTGGTTCTCCGGCTTCGCCCCGCGCGTCGGCCCCCGGATCGTCGTGACCGTCCTGGTCGAGTTCGGCGGAGGCGGCGGGGCGACCGCCGCGCCGGTGGCCGGCCGGATCTTCGACGCCTTTCACAAGGAGCTCGACCCGAAATGATGATCGACCGGCGGCTCTTCGAGGAGGTCGACTGGGTCCTCCTCGGCCTCGTCCTGCTGCAGTCCCTCATCGGCGTGGCCTTCATCTACAGCTCGTCCCACTTCCTGCCGGGCGACTTCCACGTCCGCCAGCTCATCTGGATCGGCGTCTCCCTCGCGGCCCTCCTCCTCGTCCTGTCGGTGGATTACAAGTTCTTCGTCTCGCTCTCGCCCTACTTCTACGGGCTGGTCGTGATCGTCCTCGCGGCCACCCTCGGTTTTGCCCGCCTGGTGGCCGGGACCCGGAGCTGGATCACGCTGGGCCTGATGCAGGCCCAGCCGTCGGAGCCGGCCAAGATCGTCATGATCCTCGTCTTCGCCCGGCTCCTCTCCGGGTACAAGGGGGCCTACCTGACCCGGCGTGTCACCGGCTGGGCGATCCTCGTCGCCGGCGTGCCGCTCGTCCTGATCGTCGTCCAGCCCGACCTGGGCACGGCCATGACCTTTCTGGCCATCGTCGGCGGGGCCTTCATCCTGGCCGGACTGAAGAAGAAGACGATCGTCGTGTTCCTCCTGGCCGCCGTCGTCCTCGGCATCGGGGGCTGGAACCTGGGCCTCAAGGACTACCAGAAGCGCCGCCTGACGACCTTGGTCAATCCGCTCGCGGACCCGCGCGGTTCGGGTTACCAGGTCATCCAGTCCAAGATCGCCATCGGCTCGGGCGGCCTTGCCGGCAAGGGGTTCATGAACGGCTCCCAGAGCCAGTTGAGGTTCCTGCCGGCCCGGCATACCGACTTTATCTTCTCGGTCATCGGAGAGGAGACCGGCTTCCTGGGCGTCTTCGTCGTCATCGCCCTCTACTTTTTCATGCTTGCTCGGCTGTTCCAGTCGGTCGCCAAGGCCAGGGACCGGGCCGGAGTCTACATCGTCTTCACGGCCTCCCTGCTCATCGCTTTCCAGTTCCTGGTCAATGTCATGATGATCATCGGGCTCTTCCCCGTCGTCGGCATCACCCTGCCGTTCCTGAGCTACGGCGGATCGTCCCTGCTCACGAACTTCATTGCCGTCGGCCTCGTCCTCAACGTGAAGATGAGGCGGTTCGCCAATGTCTGAGAAGGGCCCGTTCGCCCGCGTCCTGACGCGGGTCGAGAAGCCGGGCCGCTACGTCGGCGGCGAGTGGAACGAGATCCGCAAGGACCCGGCGCGGGTCCGCGCGAAGGTCGCCCTGGCCTTTCCCGACGTCTACGAGATCGGCATGTCCTACCTCGGGCAGAAGATCCTCTACGGGCTGCTCAACGAGGACAAGGACATCCTGGCCGAGCGGGTGTTCGCGCCCTGGCCCGACCTGGAGCGGGAGCTGAGGGCGGCGGCCATCCCCCTGGCCAGCCTCGAGAACGGCATCCCGCTCCGCGATTTCGACCTCGTCGGCTTCTCTCTCCTCTACGAGCTCAACTTCACCAACGTCCTGACCATGCTCGATCTCGGCGGGATCGCCCTGGCCTCGTCCGAAAGGGGAGAGGAGGCGCCGCTCGTCGTCGCCGGCGGCCCGGCCGCCTTCAATCCCGAGCCGGTCGCCGGACTGTTCGACATCGTCTTCCTCGGCGACGGGGAGGAGGGCTTCCCGGAGATCGTCCGGGCCGCCGCGGACCTCCGGCGGCGGGGCGTCGCGCGTCGCGAGAGGCTCCTCGAGCTGGCCCGGATCCCCGGCGTTTACGTCCCGTCGTTCTACGCGGCCGAAGTCCGCGAAGGCTCGCCCCTGGCCGTCCCCCGGCCCGCGGAGGGGGCTCCGGCGACCGTGCGCAAACGCCTGGCCTCGGACTTTCCTCGGTCCTTTTTCCCGGAGAAGATCGTCGTCCCGAACCTCCGGGTCGTGTTCGACCGGGTAGCCATCGAGGCCGCCCGCGGCTGTCCCCAGAACTGCCGCTTCTGCCAGGCGGCGAGCCTCTACTTCCCCCACCGCCCCAAGGACGCCGGGTTCGTCCACCGGACGGCGGTCCGCAGCCTCCGCCAGACGGGCTACGAAGACGCCTCGCTTTCGGCCCTCTCGGTCGGCGACCATCCTCAGCTCGAGGAGATCGTCCGCCGCCTCATGGACGAGCTCGATCGGGAGAAGATCTCGCTCTCCCTCTCGTCGCTCCGGCCGGGGCGTCTATCGCGCGACCTCGTGGCGAACATCCTCAAGGTCCGCAAGACCGGCTTCACCCTGGTGCCCGAAGCCGGGACCGAGCGGCTCCGGGCGGTGATCAACAAAAAGCTCGACGACCGCGAGATCCGCGACGCGCTGACCTTCGCCTTCGAGGGCGGCTGGAAGCTCGTCAAGCTCTATTTCATGGTCGGCCTGCCCACGGAGACCGACGAGGACCTGGCCGGCATCGTCCGGCTGGTCGGCGACGTCGTCGCCCTTGGCCGGTCCATCCTCGGCTCGGCCCCCCGGATCCATGTCAGCGTCGCCTCGTTCATCCCCAAGCCGCACACGCCATTCCAATGGCTGGGCATGGACGACGAGGACCTCCTGGCCCGAAAACAGGATTTCCTCCGCTCCGAGCTGCGCCGCTTCCGGAGCGTCGAGGTCAAGACCCACCCCCTGGCGACCTCGGTCCTCGAAGCCGTATTCTCGCGCGGCGACCGTCGGCTCGGCCGGGTCCTCGTCGAAGCCTGGAAAAGGGGAGCCCGGTTCGACGGCTGGGACGACAAGCTCGACCTCGGGGCCTGGAAGGACGCCTTTGCCGCGGCCGGCCTCGACCACCGCGAGTACCTCAGGCCCATCCCGGTCGACGCCCCCCTGCCGTGGGATGTCATCGAGACCGGGATCAGGAAATCCCATTTGGCCCGCGAGCTCGAAGCCGCTCTCAGGGCCGAGCGGACGCCGGCATGCCCGGAAAGGTCCTGCGGCGAGTGTGGCGGGTGCGACAGCCGCGCCTGGAAGGCGTCGGCCCGGCCGGCGAAGATCGGGACGGTGCCGCCGCCGGCCGGCCCGGCCGGGGAGCCCTCGCCGGAGACGCTCAGGTACAGGGCCGTCTACTCCAAGCGGGGCAAGGCCAAGTACCTCTCCCACATCGACCTCATCCACGTCATCCAGAGGAGCTTCCGCCGGGCCGGGATCGAGGTGCGCAAGACCGAGGGATTCCACCCGAAAATGGACTTCGCCTACGGGCCCGCTCTGCCCCTGGGGATGGAAGCCCTCCGGGAGGTCCTGGAGTTCCGCTCATCCCGACGGATCGAAGCGGCGGACTTCCTGGCCCGGATCAACCGGTCGACGCCGCCGGGGATCCGTTTCTCCCGGCTCGAGCTCATCCCGACCGGCGCGCCCTCGCTAGCCAACGCCACCGAGGGCCTCGTCTATTCGGTCGACCGGACGGATCCCGGCCTCGGCCCCGCCCGCGGGGCGAAGGAGCTCCGGGCCGTCCTCGACGCCTTCAAAAGCTCGCGGGAAGGCGGCGATAAAATCGGCTACCGCCTGGCCGGACGCCGGCTCGTCCTGCTCCTGCCGCCGGTACCTTCCCGGGGGATCAGGGCCCAGGACATCATCGGCGCGGTCTTCGGCCTCGAGAATCCCGTCTTCCCCGTCCGCCGGGACGAGGTCCTCCTGACAAATTGACAGGTCCCCGATAATCCGGTAAACTTCGCCGTGATCTTCATCGGGGAGAGTGATCCGTGATCGAATTCCAGCTGACCGAGGACCAGATCGCCCTTCAGGAGATGGCCCGCGACTTCGCCGCGAACGAGATGAGGCCCAAGGCCGCCCAATACGATCAGGGCCACGAGTTTCCCGAGGCCGTCATGCGAAAAGCCTTCGAGGTCGGCTTCCTGACCTGCGCCGTGCCCACGGAGCATGGCGGCGTCGGCTTGGGCGACCTCGACACGGCCATCGTCAGTGAGGAGCTGGCCTGGGGTTGCGCCGGGATGTATACGACGATGATGGCCAATTCGCTGGCCTTCACGCCCCTCCTGCTCTTCGGCACGGACGAGCAGAAGAAGCGGCTCTTCGCGCCCTTCCTCAAGGACATGGCCTTCGCCTCCTACTGCCTGACCGAACGGGAGGCCGGCTCGGACACGTCGGCCATCAAGACGACGGCCCGCAAGGACGGCGCCGAGTACGTCATCAACGGCTCCAAGTGCTTCATCACCAACGGCGGCGTGGCCAGCCTCTACATCGTCTTCGCCAACTCGGCGCCGGAGAAGGGCCCGCGCGGGCTGAGCGTCTTCGCCGTGCCCCGCGACACCCCGGGCGTCTCCGTCGGCAAGGTCGAGGACAAGTTCGGCCACCGGGCCTCGAACACGACCGAGCTCTTCTTCGAGGACGTCCGGGTGCCGGCCGCGAACCTCATCGGCCGCGAGGGCCTGGGGTTCATCGTGGCCATGAGGACCTTCGACAAGACCCGGGCCGCCGTCGGCGCGGCCGGGGTGGGCATCGCTCGCGCGGCCCTCGAGCACGCCATCGAGTATTCCAAGACCCGGGTCCAGTTCGGCAAGCCCATCGCCACTTTCCAGGCCACGGCTTTCAAGATCGCCCAGATGGCCATGGACGTCGAGGCGGCGCGCCTGGTCGTCTGGCGGGCGGCCTGGCTCATGGACCAGGGCAAGCCCAACGGGAAGGAGTCGGCCATGGCCAAGTGCCTCGGCTCCGACGTGGCCATGAGGAACGCCCTCGAGGCCCTGCAGATCTTCGGGGGCTACGGGTATATGAAGGACTACCCCGTCGAGAAGCTGGTCCGGGACGCCAAGCTGCTGCAGATCTACGAGGGGACGAACGAGATCCAGCGGCTGGTGATCTCGCGCGAAGTGATCGGCCCGATCAAGGGCCGTTAGGCCGCCGGCCCGGCCCCTTCAGCGGGGCAATCCGCACGGGATCCCAACCGGCGGACAAGTCCGCCCTCCGATCGGGCGATGATCCGGGAAAAGGCGGGCGATCCGGGGGACCCGAGGACGCTTTCGAGAGGCCCTACTCGATGTACTCGGGGATGAGGGCCATCGTCTCGACCCCGGCGCCGCGGGCGATGTCGATGACCTCCATGACCTTGGCGAAGGGGAGCTTGGCCAGGGCGCGGATGAAGATGGTCTTATCCTGGCGGGTGCTATAGAGCCGGCGGAGCTCTTCGAGCAGGCCGCGCATCTCGTACTTGATCTGGTTGATCTCGACGACGTCGTTGGCCTGCAGCGTCACGACGATGAGGCCCGTGGGCTGGCCGCCGCCGCTCGAAGAGTCGGACGTCTCGGGCAGCTTGACATCTATGCCTTTTTGGACGAGGGGCGTGATGACCATGAAGATGATGAGCAGAACGAGAAGGACGTCGCAGAGGGGAACGACGTTGGGTTCGGCTTTATTAGACACGGTGGCCTCCTTAATACAACTCTAAGGGAATTATTTTAGGACATCTCCGGGGACTTGTCAACGGATTTCGGCGGCCTTCACTTCAGGGTGTCGAGGGCCTTGCGGTTGTTGCTCGTGTGGAAGACGAGGAGTGTTTTGCCCTCGCCCGACGACGAACCGTAGGCGTAGTGGATGTCGATGACCGCGTTGCCGAGCAGGGCCCCGATCTCGGCGCCGGCGCCGATGCGGTCGGTCACCCGGACCGTGAGGACCTTCTTCGACTTGACCTTGTAGCCCAGGGTCCGCAGGGCCGTTTCCGCCTTTTTGGCATCCGAAGTGACGAGGTGGAAGTGCCCCTCGTCGGTCTCGGAATAGACGTAAAAGGCTCGGACGTTGACGCCGGCGTTGGCCAGTGTCCCGAGGACGCGGCCGAATATGCCGGGCTCGTCGGGAGTGGTGACGGTCAGTTCGGTGTCTTCGCTCACGGATGTCACGGGTGTTCTCCTATCGGTGGCGCATTATACCAGATTCCCGCGATAGGCGACAATACGCCTTGTCATTTTCGGGGCGGCCGATATAATGGGGCGGCGGAGACGACCATGACGGAACGCAAGCCGATATCGGTGGCCATCGTCGACAACTCCATCCAGCCCGAGATCTACGCCCCGGTCGGGCACTGGAGCCGGTATCTCGACGTTCCCTGGCGGGCCTTCACGGCCAGGAACGGTGAATTCCCCGATCCGGGCGCGTTCAGCCACCTCATCCTCACGGGGTCGGAGGCCTCCATCCTCGAGCGCGATCCCTGGGTCGAGACCGAGGCCGAGCTCGTTCGCGCCGCGGCCGCGTCAGGGACCGCGGTCCTGGGCAGTTGCTGGGGCCACCAGCTCATAGCCTACGCCCTGGCCGGTCCGGGATGTGTCGGCCGTTGTCCGGGCCCCGAGATCGGGTGGATCGCGGTCCGCGTCGACCGGGAGAGCCCGCTCCTGGGGGAGGCCGGCACGATCCATCATGTCTTTTCAGTCCACTTCGACGAGGTCCGGGACCTGCCGGCCCGGTTCGAGGTCTTGGCCTCGACCGAGGCCTGCCGGGTTCAGGCTTTCCGGGCGGGGGACCGGCGGGTCTGGGGGATCCAAAGCCATCCCGAGATCGATATCCCCGGAGGCCGCCGGACGCTCCGGGACTTCGCGTCCCGGGGGTCGCGAGGGCGGGAGGCCTGCCTGGAGGCCTTGGGCCAAGCTCCGCGGGATTCGGGGCTCATCCAAAGGGTCGTCCGGTCCTTTCTGGCCGCCTGACCGGACAAGGGAAACCATTGATTATGCTTGACAAAACCCTCCGGATTGAATATATAACTCCTTGGACCTCATAATATTCCATATACAATTCAGGAGGATTGGCATGAAATGGCGTAAATCTGTCGTTTGTTTCGTCGTCCTGGCGCTCGTCGCCTTCACGGCCATGTCGTTCGCCCAGACCACCAAGCTGAAACGGATCGGCCTTTACACATTCGGTACGGTCAAGGGCCAGGAGCCGACGCCGGCCACCATGAAGGGGCTTTTCGACGCCCACGCCGCCGATGTCAAGACCGGATTCGACCTGGCCGGCAATCCCGAACTTTACGAGCCCTTCATGGAACAGATGAAGACGGCCGAGTGGAAGGACACGACCCTGCCCGTCGGCGAGGTGCTCCCCTGGATGCTCTTCAAGTCCCATGAGCAGGTCAAGGTCGCCCGCAACATCGAGTGGGCGGGCAAGGAGCCCCTGCCGGTCTTCATCGTCAACATCGAGAAGGACTGGAAGATCTACGAATTCGTCATCCCCAAGGGCTGCGGCAATATCGCCCTCAGCGGCAAGCCCCCGGTCGACGCCATCAAGCCCGCCGTTTGCGCCCTGGTCATCACCCCCGAGAGGGCCAACGCCGACGATCCCATCACCGTGGACATGAGCGGCTCGATGAACGCCAAGTCGATGACCGTCGAGGTCTACGATTCCCAAGGGCAGAAGCTGGCCACCCAAGAGCTGACCCCGGCGTCGCCCAAGTGGCAGACCAAGTTCGACAAGCCCGGCGAATACTCGTTCAAGGGCCTCGCCGTCAATATGGCGGGCGAGCCCACCACGAACCCCTGCGCCGGCAAGGTCTCCATCAACTTCCCGCCCATCTGCAAGCTGTGGACCTCCTGCATGCCTTGCGAGGACTACGTCGGCCGGCCCATCACCTTCGACGCCTCAGGCTCGAGCGATCCCGACGGCAAGCTGGTCAAGGTCGTCTTCGAGCTGCTCGACGCCCAGGGCACGGTCATCGACACCTGCGTGACGACCCGGGCCCCCTGGGTTTGGGAGAAGGTCTTCACCAAGGCCGGGACCTACACGATCAACACGACCGTCTTCGACAACGACGGCGCCCAGTCGCCCGCGTCCGATCCCTGCCGGCTGACCTTCGAAGTGACCCAGAAGAAGCTCTTCTGGACCGTCGGCGGCGGCCTCGGCCTCTACGGCGGCAGCACGGCCCTCTACGGCTTCCTGCGCGCCGGCCTGTTCGCCTGGATCACTCCCGACAAGTGGAGCTTCACGCTGAGCGCCGGCGGCGGCATCCCGTTCAAGGGCGATCCCTGGAAGCTCGTCTTCACCGGCGACGCGCTCATCAACGGCCACTTCCAGAGCTTCTTCATCGGCACCGGCATCGGCGTCAGCTCGCCGACCCAGCCCAAGGACGACCTCCACAAGTTCGGGATCGACATCCCCTTCCAGCTGGGCTTCCAGGTCTTCGACAAGTGGACCAGCAAGGGCCAGGTGTTCGCGGAGTTCCGCGCGCCGATCGGCCGCGACTTCGACTCCAACTACAAGGCGGGCCTCGGCTTCCGGTTCCTGTTCTAAGCCGCGCCTGCGACCGACCGCTTACCCGGGCCGGGGAGACGATCTCCCCGGCCCTTTCCTTTTCTCCCTTCCGTTCCTCTCCGTACAGGCCCATTCGCGGTCCAAGGGAAATCCCCGGCGCCGACAATGCGTCCCCGCTGATCCCCGTCGCGGAAGGGTGGACCGGCAGGGAGCGGAGTCTTAGGAGCGACCTGCAGGTCGGCGACGGAGCGGCTCGGAGTCGCTGATCTGATAGATATCGGAAACGAGTCTTGGGAGAGAGGGGATGTATTGCCGGCGCAAACCGGAGGATTTCCCGCGATCGGGAATGGGCTTAGTCGGAGAGCTTGCCGAGCTTGGCCAGCTCGTCGTTGTAATACTTGCGGTAGAGGATCTCCCACTCCCGCGAGCCCTCCTCGATGGCCTTCTTCTGCGATTGGATCTTGTCGATGGCCTTCTTGTCGAGGGACTCGTAGAGCATCATCTCCGCTTCGATGGACTTGACGATGACCAGGCGGATCTCGTTCGGATCGTCCAGGAAATCGACCTGCTCGTCCTGTTCGAGGACGGTCAGGACCTGGCGGGACAGGTAGGTGATCTTCTCCCGGGACAGGCGGCTGCTCACAGCACGATCCCCTTTTCCCGGGCCAGCTTCTTTTTGACCTCTTTGAACATCTGTTGGTACTCGATGTTCTCGCGGCGGATCTTCTCCATATGCTTGCTGAGGAGCTCCCGGACCTCCTGGTCGAGGCGGTCCTCCTTCTGGAACTCCTCGAAGAGGAGGTTGGTGATCTCGTCGAGCAGACGCGTCCTGTCCTCGACGATGAGCTTGCCTTCCTTGGTCAGGTTGCGCAGGATCGCCGAAGCGAGGTGCTCGAGCTGGTTCTTGTTCAGCCGCATAACCCCGCTACAATACACCAGCCGGGGCCAAAATTCAAGGAGTCCGATCGGGGAGAACGAGGAAGGGGTGGAAGGCGGCCCCGTCGGGGGTGGGACGGGCCAGGGCCAGGAGGCGTCCCGAGACCGAGAACAGGCGAACGACCCGCGCGGACGCCGGGCCCGGGGGCAGCTCGGGGAGGAGAGCGGAGAGCTGGGAGGCCTCGAGAGGAGAGCCGTTCCGGACCCGGACCTCGGCCTCGGGCCGAACGGCCGCGGCGGGGGTTTCGGGCAGGAGGCGTTCGAGAGGGACGAGGTAACGGTCCGCTCCGCCTCCGGCGGCCGCCTCCTCGAGGTCCGCCAAGGCCACGGCCTCGGAGATCCCGTAAGGGCCGGCCGAGGTCCGCCGGAGCGTGGCGAGATGGGCGCCGCAGCCGAGCCGGACCCCGAGGTCGTGGGCGAGGGACCGGACGTAGGTCCCGGACGAACACTCGGCCTCGAAATCGGCCAGGGGCGCCCGGTACTCCCGGAGGTCGAACCGGAACACGGTGACGGAGGAGGGCGCGAGGGTGAACTCCTCCCCGGCCCGGGCCCGCCGGTGGACGGGGCGACCGGCCACCTTCTTGGCCGAAAAGCGCGGCGGGACCTGCTGGATGTCACCTACGGTTCCCGCCATGGCCCGGGCCAGCGCCTCAGCCGAGGGCAGGGCGGCGCTCTCCTCGGAGGTCGGGCGTCCGGAGGCGTCGTAGGTGTCCGTGGCGAAACCGAGGCGGATACGGCCCTCGTAGACCTTCCTGCCGGCGGCGAAGAAGGGGAAGAACCGGGTCGCCTGGCCCACCGCCACGAGAAGGACGCCGGTCGCGTCCGGGTCGAGGGTGCCGCCGTGGCCGACGCGCCGCGTGTTCAGGAGCTTGCGGACGCGCTGGACGACATCGTGCGAGGTCGGGCCGGCGGGCTTGTCGACGATGAGGAGGCCGTCGGGCGCCATGAGCGCCGTCCCGGGCCTCAGGCGGCCTGCCCCGCGGACGGATCGCGGCGGGCGTCGCGGAGGAGGGCCTCGACCGTCGCCGGGACCTCGCGGATGAGCCGCTCGTAGGGCCCGTAGACCGTGAAGCCCGAGGCGTGGACGTGACCTCCGCCTCCGAAGTGCTCCGCCACCAGGGCCGCGTTGGCGCTGCCCTTCGACCTCAGGCTGACCCGGTACGTCTCGGGGCCCATCTCCTTGAAGAACATGACCATCTCGACCCCCTGGATGGACCGGGCGAGCGTGGTCATGTCCTCGGTGTCGACCTCTCTGAGACCGAGGGCCTCCGTATCGCGCTTGAGCATGGTGATGACCGCGATCGTTCCGCCGCCGGTCATGATCAGGGAGGACAGGACCCGTCCGAGGAGCAGGATCTTCTCTGGGCGATTGTTGTAGTAGATCCTCTCGGCGACGCGGTTGGGGCTGGCGCCCAGGCGGGCCAGCTCGGTCGCGGCGGCCAGGGCCCGGGGGGTGGTGTTGGAGAAGTGGAAGGAGCCCGTGTCGGAGAAGATGGCGCAGTAGAGGTTCTCGGCGATCTCGGGCGTCGGGCGGACGCCGAGGAAGCGGGAGAGATCGAAGACCATCTCGCCGACGGCCGGGGCCTCGGGATCGATCCAATTGATATCGGCGTAGGGGGTGTTGGAATAGTGATGGTCGATGTTGATCTTGAAGGCCCCGTCGAGACCGTCCTGGCCGGAGCGGGAGACGTCCGCGCACTCGAGGAGGACGACGGTGTCGTAGTCCGCGGCCCGGATCTGTCCGATGCGGATTCCCGCGAGCTCGGGGAAGCTGGAGAAGGGGACGGGCGTCGGGTCGTGGTTGACGATATCGACGCGGGCGCCGAGGAGGGTGCCCATGCGGGCCAGGGCTAGGGCGGTGCAGAGGGAGTCGCCGTCGGGCCGGAGGTGCGAGGTCACGGCGATCCGCCGCGAGGCCTTGATCCGGGCCGCGATGAGCTGCCTGGGATCAGCGCCCATGTTTCTTGGCCTCCTCGATGATCCGGTCGATGCGTTCCTGGTGTCCGGGACCCGGGTCCAGGGCGAAAAATAGTTCGGGATTATACTTCAACTTGACGCGGGAGGCAAGGGTCCTGCGGATGTAGCTCTTGCTCCGCCCGAGTCGTTCGATCAGGGCGGCCGGATCGCCCGTTCCGAAGACGCTCAGGAAGACCCGGGCCGTGAGCAGGTCCGGGGTCATCTCGACCCGGGTGACGGTGATCAGGCCCGAGCCGGGGTCCTGGAACTCGGCGATGAAGAGGCGGCTGAGCTCGGCCTGGACCAGCTCGGCGACGCGCCGCGTCCGGAAGCCCTTCTCAGACATAGCGGATCTCCTGCCCGGCGATCTCCGCCTCGTCGAGGTTCCGGGCGTCGGCCAGGACCCTGGCCAGGACCTCCTCGACGACGGCCTGGTGGCCGTGGACCGTGACGACGCCGAGCCTGGCCCTCTGCCACAGGTCCTGGTGGTCGAGCTCGGCCAAGGCGACGTTATGGCGGTGGAGCCGGTCCTTGAAGCCGTGGAGGACGCGCCGTTTGTCTTTGAGGGAGCGGGCGTGCGGGAAGAACAACTCGAGCGTCAGGACGCCGACGACCATCGGAACCCTCCCTCGCCTCTAGACCGGCTGGACCTTCTCGCGGATGAAGGTCTCGATCGTGTCGCCGGGCTGGAGATCGTTGAAGCCGCCGACGCCGATGCCGCACTCGTAGTCTTTTTTGACCTCAGTGACGTTCTCCTTGAGGTGCTTGAGGGAGGTGATCCGTCCTTGGTGCAGGACCTCGCGGCCGCGCAGGACGCGGGCTTCGGAGTTGCGGGTGATCCGGCCGTCCTGGACGTAACAACCGGCGATAACCCCGACCTTCGGGATCTGGAACACCTTGCGGACCTCGGCCCGGCCCTGGTAGGTCTCCTTGATGACCGGTTCGAGCAGGCCGATGAGGGCCTTCTTGATGTCGTCGGTGAGCTGATAGATGATCTTGTAGGTCCGGATCTCGACCTCTTCCTTTTTGGCCAGTTCGAGGACCTTTGGGGCCGGCTTGACGTTGTAGCCGATGACGATGGCCTTGGACGCCGAGGCCAGCAGGACGTCGGCTTCGGTGATATTGCCGGTCGCGGCGTGGACGATCTTGATCTTGACCTTGTCCGTGCTGAGGGGCGGCAGGACGTCGCTCAGGACCTCCACCGATCCCTGGACGTCGCCCTTCACGACGAGCGTGAGCTCCTTGGCCTGTCCGCCCTCGATCTTCTTGAACAGGTCGTCGAGGGTGACGCCGTTGTCGCGGGCCGATTCGGGTTTCCTGGCCCGGACCTTGCGGAACTCGACGACGAGCTTGGCCGCGTTCGGATCGTCCATGACCTGGAAGGGGTCGCCGGCGACGGGAACGTCGGTGAAGCCCATGATCTCGACGGGCACCGACGGGCCGGCGCTCTTGAGGACCTTGCCGTATTCGTCGAACATGGCCCGGACCTTGCCCATGGTCAGGCCGGAGACGAAGGCCTGGCCCTGTTTGAGCGTGCCCTGCTGGATGATGACCGTGGCCAGCGGGCCCTTCTGGCTGTCGAGGCGGGCCTCGAGCACGACACCCTGGGCCGGGACCTTGGGATTGGCCTTGATCTCCTGGATGTCGCTGAGCAGAAGGATCATCTCGAGCAGATCGCCGATGTTCTTCTTCTCCTTGGCCGAGACCTCGATGCTGATGGTCTTGCCGCCCCAATCCTCGACGAGCAGGTCCTCCTTGGACAGCTGTTGCTTGACCCGGTCGGCGTTGGCGTCGGGCTTGTCGACCTTGTTGATGGCCACGATGATCGGCACGCCCGCCGCCTTGGCGTGGTCGATAGCCTCCTTGGTCTGGGGCATGACGCCGTCGTCGGCGGCGACGACCAGGACGACGATGTCGGTGGCCTTGGCCCCGCGGGAGCGAAGCTGGGTGAAGGCCTCATGGCCCGGCGTGTCGATGAAAGTGACGAAGCGGTTCTTGACCGGGACGCGGTAGGCCCCGATGTGCTGAGTGATACCTCCCGACTCTTTGTCGACGAGGTTGGAGGAGCGGATGGCGTCGAGCAAGGTCGTTTTGCCGTGGTCGACGTGGCCCATGATGGTGACGACGGGGGAGCGCGGCGCGAGGTCGGCGGCCTTGGCCTCGGCCAGTTGACGCATGGCCTGGTCGAGGGTGATGAGCTCGGCGTCGAAGTGCGTGAACTTCGTGATGGCCGCGGCGACCTCGGCGTCGACGAAGTCGTTGAGGTCCGCGGCGAAACCCTTGGCGGCGAGCTTGTCGAGGAGGTCCTTCGGCCGGACTTTCATCGCCTCGGCGGCGTCCTTGATCTGCCAGCCCTCCCGGAAGGCGATCCCCTCGCGCGGCTTGGGCGGCGCCGGGGGGGCGGCCGGCTTGGCGGGCGACGGCGGTGGCGCGGGGCGGCCCGTGGGCTTGGCCGGCGCGGGTGCCGGCCTATGCGGAGCCGATGCGTCCGGCCTGGGAGCCGGCGGCTGGGGCCTGGGGGCCGTTGGCGGCGGCGGAGCGGCCGGCTTGGCCGGAACGGCGTGCGGTGCTGCGGTGGCCTTGGGAGGCGCCGGGACCGCCGGTTTGGGGGCCGGCGCCGCGGGCTTGGGAGCCGGAGCTACGACCGGGCCGGGCGCGGGCTTGGGGGCGGCCGGCGCGGGATGCGGAACGGCGGCCTTGGGGGCCGCGGGCGCGGCGGGTTTGGCGGCCGGGGCCCCGGGCTTGAGC
>JBFYNT010000211.1:0-3073 GCA_041304225.1 Candidatus Aminicenantota bacterium | reverse complement strand
CCGACTACGACCGAATGCACGTCCCCTTTGATGGCCGCATTGCCTACCATGCGGGCTTCGTCGCTCATGCCCTGACCGCCGGCCTTCACGATCGGGGGAGTAAGGACCATGCTGTCGCGGCACATCAGGGCGGCCTGCTCCAGGTAGACGTCGGTCATGCCGTCGTTGGTCCCTTGCTTAAATTGCTTGAGGGCGGCGATGAACTCGTCCCGGCTGCGGGGGACAATGCGGGCCTCTAGGCTCATTGGTTGTCATCAATCACCACGAGGGTAATCCAAGCCGAAAGGGTCTTGTGGGTCTGGCTGGTGATGCGGACGACCTTACCCCCGACCGTCAGCTTCTTGCCGATGCCTAGGGCGGCGATGGGAACGCCTGCCACGATGACCGCCGCCGATGCCCCATTAGACCCGTCTGGCTTCGTCCAGGAGGCCGTTGCGGCGGGTAGGCGGACGGTGTACTGGGTCCGCTCCACAAACCCCCCAGATTCAAGGCCGGTGGTGTAGGCAGGGTCGGAGATGAGGGCCGAGAAGGTGACGGTCGAGCCGGCCGTGGCGCAGGGGATACCTAGGTCGTAGGTGATTTCCTTCGCATCGTTCAGAAACTCTTGACCGTACAGGCTCATAACTCTGCAGACTCGGGCAAAGAAAAGGCCCCCATTTCTGGGGGCCTTCATCGGGGGGCTTTAAGCCCCGGCGATTACGGGTTGTAGACCGCGGCGATCGTGCCGTTCGTGACCGCCTTGTTCGCGCCGAACATGAGTTCAGCCGAGGCGACCAGGTTACGGGTGCTCTTGTCGGCCCAGACGTTGTAGTAGATGCTCATGCCGAGGCCTTCGAGGGCGACGACTTCCGAGACGAGCATACCGTCGCGGACGTGGTCGAGGGAAGGGGCGGCGGCCGCGAGAGCCACGGCCTCAGGCGCACAGGCGAAGCCGGCGAGCTTGGCTTCGGACGGGAAGGCGGAGGCGTAGAAGACGCCGCCATCGAAACCGTAAGCACCTTCGGAGAGGGGCAGGGAGGTCGTGCTGGTCGGGATGAGCTGGCTGTAGATGCCCGGGTTCACGATGAGGGCCTTGCGGCCGGCCTTGCTGACACCGGCCCAGAGGGCCTTGAGCTGCGAGGAGCCCGGGGTGACGGCGCTGTCGGCAGCGGTCACGGCGGCGGCGCCGAAGTTGGCGACGGTGATGGGGGCGGTAGCGAGGGCCCAGATCTTGTCGGCGAGGGCGTCGAGGTTGATCTTCACCAGGCGCTCAAGGCGGATGGAGTTCTGGATGTCAGCGTAGCCGAGACCGAAGGGCTGATAGACGTGGTCGAGGGCGACCGAGGTGGCCGAGAGGGTCGTGCCGCCGATGACATTGAAGGCGGAGGGGTTGACCTGAGTGGCGGCCGTGGCGGAGGCGATGGCGACCTGGATGGTGTCGTTCGGCTTCTTGACGTCGGTGGAGAAGTCGGTCGAGAAGTTGCGGAGCGCGGCGAGGCGGTTCGCGAGGATGGTCTGGGACTGGGCGGCGAGGGTGTCGACGATCAGCTGGGCAGCGATGGTGTTGGACATATTAGTTTAGGAGAGAGGAGGGGTTGAGGGGAAAGGGTTATTTGGAAGCCGAGAAGATGGCGGCGCGGTTCTTCTTGAGGAAGTCGGTGCGCTCCTTGCCGAAGGGCATGGTGGCGTACTGCTCCGCGATTTCCTTGTCGGTGGCGCGGACCGGGCTGTCGCCCTGGGGAAGGTCCACGGCGGCGACGCCGACCTTGGCCACGATGGCCGCGGCTTCGGCGGAGGCGCTGATCTGGACGGCCGAGAGTTCGGCGACCTTGGCGGAGAGTTCTTCGACCTGCTTGGCGGAGGCGGCGAGGAGGCCTTCCAGCTCGACGAGCTTGGAGTCCTTGGCCGAGGCTTCGACCTTGAGGGCTTCGACTTCCGAGGAAGCACCGACGGTCAACTTCTCCACGGTGGCGCGGAGGTCGTCACGTTCGGCAGAGGCGGAAGCGACGAGGGCTTCAGCGGCGACGAGTTTTTCTTCGATAGTCATGGTCTTAAAAATTGCGGGGGCGGGCAACTGATTGGCTCAGAAAGAGGCGAGGGCTTCGCGGAGATTCTGCACGACGCCCGTGGCCATGCCCTTAGCGGCGGCTTCACGGCCCGAGAAGACTTGGCCTTCCATGTCGGCGTCCTGGACGTAGCGGCGCTTGTTGCGGACCGCGGCCCGGAACTCGTCACGGGTCGATTCGACGGAGGCCTGCAGGTAGGCACGCTGGTCGTCGGTCAGGGCGATGCCTTCGGCGCCGGCGGCCTTGTGGATGCCTGCGGCGATGACTTCAAACTTAATGCCCTGGGCGGCGTAGTACTCTTCGAGATTCGTTGCGACGAGGTACACGCCTACGCTCCCGATCTGGGAGGACGGCGTGACGACGAACTCGTCCGCCTGGGATGCCACCCACAGGCCAGCGCTGGCGGCCATGTTATCCGCGAAGGCGCGGGTCGGCTTGGGGAAGTTGGCCACCTTGGCAGCCAGTTCGGGAACGCCGGTGACCGTGCCCCCAGGGGAGTTGACGAAGAGGAGCACCTTCTCGACGGCCGGGTTATCCGCGGCTTCGTCGAGCCAGCCGGAGACCACGTCCACGTCGGCCGCTCCCATCATGCGCTCCATAGGGCTGAGTCCTTTGCCGATGGGGCCAGAGAGCGGGATGACCGCGGTATTGCCGACGACGTAGGGCTTGGGCGATTCGCCGAAGAGCTGCGCGATCATGTCGCCGAGGCCGGCGGCCTTGGACGCTTCGACGTACTCCTTCGCCCGGACGGGGTTAATCAGAAGAGGCTCGAGGCCGCGAAGGCCTTGGGAAAGAAATCTCACGGGTGTTAGGGGTTGGAAGGTTCGGGGGGCGGAGGGAGGTCGAGGTTGTCGGCCACGTCCGTCGGAGTCTGCGAGGAAGCCTGCCCCTGTTGGAGCCAGTTGAATCCGGGCTTGTAGAGCATCCACACGGGGAGGCCTTTGTCCTTGGCTAGGCCGATGACGAAGTTCATGTCGTCGGCGCGCTTCGTGAGCTCTTCCTTGAAGTCGAGACCGCGCTGGGCGTAG
>JBFYNT010000210.1:0-4561 GCA_041304225.1 Candidatus Aminicenantota bacterium | reverse complement strand
GTCCACGCCCACCAGGCCAAGGACTTCGCCGACGGGCACATGCGCGAGCTCCGGGAGCTCGCCGCCCGCGGCGCGATCCGGGCCGTGGGCGAGATCGGCCTCGACTACCACTACGACTTCTCCTCCCCCGAGGCGCAGAGAGAGGCCTTCCGCCGGCAGCTCGAATTCGCCGGGGAGGCCGGCCTGCCGGTCATCATCCACAGCCGCCTGGCCGGGGCCGACGTCGTCGCCGCCGTCGACGCGGCGCGGTTCGGGCACGGCGGCATCCTGCACTGCTTCACCGAGGATCGGGCGGTCGCCGAGGCCGTCCTCGAACGGGGCTTCCTCGTCTCGTTCTCCGGCATCCTGACCTTCCCCAAAGCCGGCGCCCTGCGCGAGGTGGCCGCCCGCGTCCCTCTCGACCGCCTGCTCGTCGAGACCGATTCCCCCTATCTCGCCCCGGTCCCCTACCGCGGCTCCGGCCGGCGCAACGAGCCGGCCTTCGTCGTCGAGACGGCCCGGGTCCTGGCCGGCCTCAAGGGGCTCTCCCTCGAGGCCCTGGCCGAGGCGACGACCCGCAACTTCGCCCGCCTCTTCCCGTTTGAAAAATCGGGAAGCCGATGCTAAGATAGCCCTCGCCATGGGCTTGGACCACTCCTTCGACGTCGTTTCGCGCCTCGATCTCCAGGAAGTGGCCAACGCCGTCAACGCCACCCTCAAGGAGATCCGCAACCGCTTCGACTTCAAGAACAGCCGGGCCGACATCGTCCTCGAGAAAGAGAAGCTGACCCTGGTCGCCGACGACGATTTCAAGATCAAGGCCCTGCGGACGGCCCTCGAGGAGAAGCTGGTCAAGCGCAAGGTCCCCCTGCGGGCCCTGGAATACGGCCGCCTCGCGGACGGGGCCAACCGGACGGTCAAACAGGAAGCGGTGTTCCAGGTCGGCATCCCGATCGAGAAAGCCCGCGAGATCGTCAAGCTGGTCAAGGGGGAGAAGTTCAAAGCCCAGGTCGCCATCCAGGGCGACGAGGTCCGGATCTCCTCCGGCAAGATCGACGTCCTCCAGGAGGTCATGGCCTTCCTCCGGACGAAAGACCTCGGCATCCACATGACCTTCACCAACTACCGATGACCTCCCCGACGCCCCTCGTCGACCGCTGGTCGTCCGTTCCCAAATGGAAGGACATGTCCTCCTTTTACCGGGAGATCCGCCCCGACCTCGACCGGGTCGAGGACCGGCTCGAGTCCTGGTGCCGCTCCGCCAATCCGCTGACCGCCGAGATCAGCCGTTACGTCCTGCGCAAGAAGGGCAAGAGGCTCCGGCCGGCCCTCGTCCTTCTGACCTCGCGGCTGTTCAGCCCGGGGAGCGAGGAGTCGGTCTTCCTGGCCTCCCTCGTCGAGCTCCTGCACACGGCCAGCCTCATCCACGACGACATCGTCGACAACGCCGGCGTCCGCCGGGGCCGGGAGTCGGTCCACGCCAAGTGGGGCCCGAACATCACCGTCCTGCTCGGCGACTACCTGTACATCAAGTCCATCGGCCTGTCCTTGCAGTCTCGCCACGACCGCATCATCCGGCTCCTGGCCGACGTGTCGGCCCGGATGATCGAGGGCGAGCTCGACGAGTACGCCCTCACCGGGGACGCGCGCATCTCCGAGGACCGTTACCTGGGCATCGTCGAGGCCAAGACGGCCGTCCTGTTCGGCGCCTGCTGCCGCATCGGGGCCATCCTGGGGCTGGCCTCCCCCGAGGAGGAAGAGGCGGTCGCCGCCTACGCCCTGAATCTGGGCCTGACCTTCCAGATCGTCGACGACCTTCTCGACTTCACCGGGGACTCCCGGGCGCTCGGCAAGCCCGTCCTGTCCGACCTCGGCGAAGGGCGGATCACGCTGCCGCTCATCCAGGCCCTGAAGAAGGCCGACCGGGCCGGCCGGGCCCGGCTGAAGTCCTTCGTCGGGCGCAAGAACCTCTCGGCCGGGGAGAGGCGGGAGCTGCTGGAGGCCCTGGCCTCGTCCGGGGCCATCGATTACGCGATGGGACGGGCCCGGGAGTTCACCGAGCGGGCGCTCGAGAGGATCGATCCCTTCCCCGATTCGCCCCCCCGGGAGACGCTCATCCGGCTGGCGGTCTTCGGGCTGACCCGGAGCCGCTGAGAGGCGGGAGGAGACGGCCATGACCGAGATCGAGATCAAGATCCGGATCGGGGACCCCAAGGCCATGCGGGAACGGCTCGTCGGCCTCGGGGCCGCGGTCTCGCGGGAACGGCATCTCGAGCGGAACGTCCTCTACGATTTCGACTCGGGCGCCCTGGCCGCCTCGCGCCGGGCCCTTCGCCTGCGGACGACGGGCCGGCGGGCGACGCTGACGTTCAAGGGGGAGCCGCGGAAGTCCCGGTCCTTCAAGGTCCGGGAGGAGTTCGAGACCCAGGTCCGCGACCCGCGCGGGACGCGCCTGATCCTCAAGGCCCTGGGGCTCAAGGAGGCCTACGCCTACGTCAAGCACCGGACCGTCCTGCGCAAGAGCCGCCTGACGATCTGCATCGACGAGACGGCGGCCGGGAACTTCCTGGAGCTCGAGGGGGAACGGCACGAGATCGTCAAGTTCGCCCGGGCCCTGAAGGTCCGGCGGGCGGACTTCATCACCGAAAGCTACGTGACGTTGTTGGCCGGCCCGAAGCCGGAGGGCGGAGCGGACTGAGCGTCCGCGGCCCCGGGCTCACTCGTCCTTGTCGTCCTTGGCGCCGCCCTCTTCCTCGGCGTCCCCGTCTTCCGCCTCTTCCTCTTCGCTCTCGTCGTCGATGACGACTTCGGCGTCGTCGTCGGGCAGGGCCGCCCCGGACAGGGCGTCTCCGTCCCCGGCCTCGTCGGCGATGGCGCCGATGCCGCCGACGACGAAGGTCCGGTCCTCGCGCTCGGGGATGTCGTCCATGCGGGCCGGGATGATCTCGTATTCGATGAGCCCTTGCCGGACCTCCGCCTGGGCGATGCGGATGAGGCTCTTGGACCGGGTCTGGATCTTGGGCTTGGCGCCCTTCAGGAGCTGCTTGGCCCGCTTGGCGGCCAGGATGATGAAACGGTATTTGCTGTCGATATTGCCGAATTGGTCCACTGGGCGTCGACTCCTCGCAGAGATTTCCTCAGGTTGGGCATCTCAAAATAGCAGAAAACGCGATAAAACGCAAGGACGCGGATTTGTTTTGACAGGGGCGGGCTCCTATGGTATCTAGGTTTTTCGCCAAACACGAGGAGGTCCCATGACGCAAGGATTGAGCGGTTCCGGCCTGGCCTTCCTGATATTCGGCTGGGGATTCATCCTGACCCTGACCATCTATTGCTTCTCCCGCGTCCTATTCGCTAAAAAGCCCGCCGTCGTCGTCGAGGATGGCGGACGCGAGCAATGGGGCTCGCGCATCGGTCTCATCCTGGCCGTGGCCGGCAACGCCATCGGCCTGGGCAACTTCCTGCGCTTCCCGGTCAAGGCCGCGGCCAACGGCGGCGGCGCCTTCATGATCCCCTACTTCGTCGCCTTCCTGCTCCTGGGCATCCCGATGATGTGGGTCGAATGGACGATCGGACGGATGGGCGGCGCCCACGGCCACGGCACGACCCCGGGCATGCTCAACCTCCTGTGGAAAAAGGCCCCCTCGAAGTACCTGGGCGCCCTCGGCATCGTCATTCCCTTCGTCATCGTCATCTATTACAACTTCATCGAGACCTGGTGCCTGGGTTACTCCTGGTTCTCGGTGACGGGCAAGTACTTCGGCCACGCCAATCAGGAGGCCATGGGCAAGTTCCTGCGGGGCTTCCAGGGCGTCGAAGCGAACGAGTTCTTCAGCTCGATGGCCCCCGTCCTCATTTTTTGGTTCATCGCCATCGGCCTCAACTTCTACTTCCTCTACAAGGGCATCTCCAAGGGCATCGAGGTCCTGGCCAAGTACGGCATGCCCCTGCTCTTCATCTTCGGCATCATCCTGGTCGTCCGGGTCCTGACGCTGGGGACGCCCGATCCGAGCGCCCCGGAGCTCAACGTCTCGACGGGGATGGGCTTCATCTGGAATCCCGACTACAGCCGCCTGGGGTCGGCCGGCGTCTGGCTGGTCGCGGCCGGGCAGATCTTCTTCACCCTGAGCCTCGGCCAGGGCATCATCAACACCTACGCCTCCTACGTCAGGGAGAAACAGGACATCACCCTCAACGGCCTGACGACGGCCTCGACCAACGAGTTCGCCGAGGTCATCCTGGGCGGCACGATCGCCATCCCGGCCGCGGTCATCTTCTTCGGCGCGGCCGGGACCCAGGCGATCGCCCAGGGCGGCGCCTTCAACCTCGGCTTCCAGGCCTTGCCGGTCATCTTCCAGAAGATCCCGCTCGGCCAGATCTTCGGCGGCATGTTCTTCTTCCTGCTGGTCATCGCCGGCATCACCTCGTCGGTGGCCATGACCCAGCCGGCCATCGCCTTCCTCCAGGACGAGTTCAAGTGGAAGCGGGAAAAGGCTGTCATCGCCGTCTTCTCGGTGCTCGTCCTCTGCAGCGCGCTCGTCATCTCCTTCTTCAAGTTCGGCTTCCTCGACGAGCTCGATTT
>JBFYNT010000209.1:0-3813 GCA_041304225.1 Candidatus Aminicenantota bacterium | reverse complement strand
AGAAGCGGCAGGAGCCAGAGCAGCCACCGCCCGACCGACCGCCCCGGGAAGGCGAAGACGATCAGGGCGGGGGTCAGGACCGGCAGAAGGCCGAGAAGAAGGAACAGGAGCGCGGCCAAGCGGTTCCCGGCGAGCGTCCGGCCCGCCGCCTCGTCGGCCATGTTGCGGATCCGCCAGCTGCGGACCCATCCGGCATGGATGGCCGTCCGGAGCTTCCGCCGCGTGAGCAGGCGGATGTGGTGGTAGGCGATGTCGGGCTGGGAATCGCGGTACGCCCCGTCGGCCGTCCTGAGCTCCGCAAGCGCCGCGGCCATGTCGCCGAAGAGCGCCGGCCTGGCGGCAGCGTACGCTTCGAGCCTAGTGAGGTCCCCCCGGTCGAACTGGACGAGGCGGCCGCGGGCGAGCCCCCGGGCGATGAGCTTGAAGTCCGCCGGGCACTGCGGCAGGAAGGGCAGCAGGGCCATGCCGGCCCGGAAGTCGACGGCCACGAGCCCGCGCTCGGGGTCGGCGTCGGCCTCCGTGCGCTTGAGCGCGTTCGGCTGGCTCTTCATCGTCCACCACTCGTACTGGCGGGCGAGCTCGGGGGCGCCCAGGTCGTGCATGAGTCCGACGAGATCGGCCAGGAAGGTCCTTTTGGACCGGTATTCCGGGGAGCCCAGATCCTTTTCCGGCCGTCCGGGCTTCCAGCCGAGCCGGGCGAAGAGGCCGTCGTCGACCTCGTAGCGCCAGAGCCGGCCGTCCACCCACTCGCTGATCTCGCCGCAGCTGCCGAGGACCGGATCGACGAGCGTGGCCGGGACGTCGACGACGGCCCGCTCCGAGCCCAGCCGCTCCCGCGCGCCTCTCCGGATGAACTTCTGCCAGAGGGCGCCGGCCCGGGCCGCGTCCGGGTTGACCTGGGGGGCGAACGGGGCCTGGAAGCCCAACCCGTAGAAGAAGTTGCGGACGGCCCGCCCGAACCCCGAGACGGGGACGAGGACCTTGAGGGCGTACGCGCCGCCCGGTTCGAGCCCTTCGAGGGGCCCCTCCGGGGCCTCGATCTCGAGGACCCGGACCCGGTAGACCTGGCCCGCGTATCCGCCGCCGACGTGCCGTTCGACCGACAGCTTGACGCGCGCCGGCCGGTCCGGCCAGACCCCTCGGACGTCGTACTCGAGGACCTCGAGCGGCTCATAACGGCGGAGGCGGAGAGGCCGGAAGAGCGCCGCTACCGAGAAGCGGCGCTCGAGCTCGCGGCGGACCCCGCCGGAATATTCGGACTCGGTCATCGGGTTGTCATCAGATCTATGGGATCTTGATCTCCTGTCCCGTCATCGGGTCGATGAGGTTGACCTTGTGGACCTGGCCCAGCTTGTCGAGCGGGCCGGGCCACTTCTCGCCGCCCTTGTTGCAGGGCTCCCAGTCGCCGACGATCATCATGGCCATCTTGCCGGGCTGGATGTATTTCGCCGCCACCTCCTGGACCCGGGCTTTGGTGACGGCCCGGATCTTCGCCAGGTAGGTCTTGTAGTAGTCCATCGGCTTGCTGGTCATCTCGAGGTTGGCGAAGTTCGCCATCGTGGTCTGCGCCGACTGGAAGTTGTCGGCGAAGCTCTCGAGGTAGTAGTTGACGGCGGTCTCCATCTCGGCGTCGGAGACGGGCGCCTGCCGGATGCGGTCGAACTCGGCCAGGATGAGGGAGATGGCGTAGCCGACGGTCGAGGATTTCGTCTGGACGTAGCCGGCGAAGGTGCCCGGAAGGCCCCAGCGATAAGTGAAGCGGCTGCCCTGGCTGTAGGACAGCCCCTCGTCGGAGCGGACCTTGGTCGTGATCCGCGAAGTGAAGCTGCCGCCGCCGAGGATGAAGTTCATGACCTGGACGGCGAAGTAGTCGGGGTTGGTGTCCTCGAGGCCGAGGTGGCCCAGGCTGATGTAGCCCTGGTTGATGGCCTTCTGGACGAAATAGACGCCCGGCTCCGGCGACGGGAAGGCCTTGGGCAGAGCCGGAGGCGCAACTCGCATGTTCTTCCAGTTGGCGACGAGCTTGTTGATCTTCGCTTTGAGATCGGCCTTCGCAAAATCGCCGGAAACGGCCAGGATGATGTTCTCGGGGAAGAAATAGTGATGATGAAAGGCCCTGAGGTTCTCCGCCGTGACGCTTTCGTAGGTGGCCTTGGTCGGCTGCCAGGTCACGGCGTTGTCGCCGTAGAGGAGCTTCTCGTACTCCCGGTTGAGGACGCCGCCCGGCTGATCGTTGGCCTGGCGCAGCTGTTCGACGAAACGGGCCTTGGCCAGCTTCAGCGGCTCCTCGCGGAAGGCCGGGTTCCGGAGCACGTCGAAGAACGTGGCCAGGCCCTCGTCGAGGTCCTTCGCCAGGACCGACAGGCTCAGCAGGGCGGTCCGCTCCCCGACCATGAAGCTCAGGGTGCCGCCGAGGAAATCGATGCGCTCCTCGATCGCCGGGCCCTCCTTGGCGGCCGTGCCGCCCTTGATGAGCTGGTCGCCGAGCAGCCGGCCGAGCCCGGTCTTGTCTTTGGGCACATAGAGCTCGCCGCCATTGACGATCGCGGTGATGTTGAAGAGAGGCAGGCTCTTGTCCTCCTGGACATAGGCCCGCAGGCCGCCGGCGTAGACGGTCCGGAAGGCCTTGGGGTCGGGCGGCTCGTACTTGAGGGCCGGGTAGGTCAGCTCGGAGGGGTGCTTGGCCTGGGCCAACCCCAGTCCCGCGCAGGCGAAGGTGAGCGCCAGGATGGCGATGATCGCTTTTTTCATGTCGTCCTCCTTACCGGCCCGACTTCCGGGTGTAGATGGCCGTCAGGCTGTTGTCCTTGACGAAATACTTGGCGGCCACGCGCTTGATGTCGTCGTTGGTGACCTTCTGGAGCGCTTCGAGGTCGGTCAGGATGGACCGCCAGCCGCGCATGAGATCGGCCCGGCCGACCCGGGAGGCCAGGCCGGCGGCACTGCCGAGGCTGCGGACGAACGTCGCTTCGCCCTTGTTCTTGGCCTTCTGTATCTCTTCGTCCGTCAGGCCGTCCTTTTTGACATGGTCGATCTCGGCCCAGATCTCCTTCTCCAGGTCCTCGGGCTTGACGCCCTTGTCGACGCGCGGCGTCGCGCTGAACTGGAAAGCGCCGGCGTACCACTGGGGCCGGCTCGAGGCGGAGGCGCTGACGGCCAACTGCTTGTCGCGGACGAGCGTCTTGTACAGGCGCCCCGTCCCGCCGCCGCCGCCCATGCCGCGGAAGCCGCCCCCGCCCGAGCCCAGCGTGCCGGCCAGGATCGAGAGGGCCTGGGTGTCCGGGTCGCCGTCGGGCGGGATGTGGAACATCATCTGCAGGCTCGTCGGCGCCGGGCCCTCGCCGTAGAAGCGCTTCTCGGAGAACTGAGCCGGCACGCCCGTGCGGATGGGCTCGAGGTCCGGGCCCTTGGGGATCCGGCCGAAGTACTTCTCGGCCAGGGCCGTGACCGCCGCCGGGTCGAAGTCGCCGACGTAGATGGCCACGGCGTTGTTGGGGACGTAATACGTGTTGTGGAAGGCGACCAGGTCCTCTTTCGTCATCTTCCTGAGGTCGTCCATCCAGCCGATGACATCCCAGTGATAGGGCGAAGCCGTGTAAAAGGCCGCGTTGACCTGTTCGCCGAAGAAGTAGCCGGGCTGGTTCTCGCTCAGCCGGCGCTCCTCCATGATGACGTCCTTCTCGGAGTAGAACTCGCGGAAGCGGGCGTTCATCATCCGGTCGGACTCCATGAGCATCTGCAGCTCGATCTTGTTCGAGGGCAGCGTGACGTAGTATCCGGTCGTCTCCTGGCTGGTCGAGGCGTTGAGCCCGG
>JBFYNT010000208.1:0-3780 GCA_041304225.1 Candidatus Aminicenantota bacterium | reverse complement strand
AATCACCGCAGCGAACGGAGACGATCCCCGAGGGGCATCAGCGACACGACGGCAGAGTGCTCCCCAAGGGGCCTTTTCTGGGGCGTTCCCCCCGGGGGGAGGGGGAAATCATCCCTCCAATCACCTAAAGGGGTGATTGACCCCGGCTGGGGGTGAGGAAAAAATGGTCCTTGCGAACGACAACGCCGTCCGAACGACCGCCGGCCGGGAAATTTTCCGGAGCGGCGGGGGCTGGATGGCGGGAGGAAGCCATAGGATATGGGCATGAAAAAGATCCTGATCATCGATTACGACCAGAGCTCTCTGGCTTCCCTCCAGAGCATTCTCGCCAAGCAAGGATATCAGGTCGTCACCGCCCCCGACGGCCAGATCGGCTGGGACAAGTACAACAAGGAATCGCCGGACCTCGTCCTGATGGAAGCCATGCTGCCCAAGGTCCACGGCTTCGAGCTCTGCCAGCGGATCACGTCGGAACGCAACTCCCAGGCGACCGTCTTCATCATGACGGGCGTTTACAAGGACCGCGTCTACAGGACCGAGGCGCTGCGCACCTATGGCGCCGCCGAATATTTCGAGAAGCCGCTCAAGATGGCCGAGCTCATGGCTTCCGTCGAGGCCGTCCTCGGCAAGCCCGCGCCCCGGCCCGAAGCCCAGGCCGAGCCCGAGGCGGCCGACGCGGGCATCGCCGTCGCGGCCGCGCCGGCCGGGCCGGTCCGGGAGGCCAAGCCCGAACCCGCCCCGGTCGAGCACCGGAAACGGGAGAGGCCGAAATCCGACGACGATATGTTCTCCCTCCCGGCCGACCTCGACCGGTTGAGCAGGGAGATCCCGAAGGTCAAGATCCCGGCCCCGGTCCGCCACGACGCGCCGCCCGAAGCCAAGTACGAAGCGCTCGCCGACGAGCTCCTCAAGTCGGTGGTCAAGGAAGCCGCGGCGCCCAAGCCGGCGGTCGAGCCCAAGCCGGCGAACGGGAACGGCAATGGGAACGGCAACGGCAAAGGCGGGACCGACATCGATCAGTTCCTGAAGTCCGCGCTGGCCGGCTTCGACCTGGAAAAAGAGAAGGTCAAGGCCCCCAAGCCCGCGTCCGCGACGACCGGGTCGCCCGCGCCGGCTCCCGTCGTCGAGAAGCCCAAGCCGGTCCCGCCCCCTCCCCCGGCCGTCGCGGCCAAGCCGAAGCCCGCGCCGTCCGCGTCCGGGTCGCCCTCGGTCGCGGATAAGCCGTTCGTCGAGCCCACGACGAAGGTCACCCTGACGCCCGGCGATCCGGGCTCCGATATCTCGCCCTTCTTCACGCCCGGCAAGCCGAAGTCGGCGACCGGGTTGGCCGAGCCTCACGCCAAGCCCGCGCCGGTCCGGCCCGAGCCCGCGACGTCGGCGACGACCCGGACAGCTGCATACGCACCGACCGGGACTAGCGAGTCGTCGGCGACGACCCGGACACCATCTTCCGCGCTGACCGGAACATTGGCGTCGTCGGCGACGACCCGGACAGCTGCATACGCACCGACCGGGACTATCGAGTCGTCGGCGACGACCCGGACACCATCTTCCGCGCTGACCGGAACATTGGCGTCGTCGGCGACGACCCGGACACCCTCAAGCACGCCGCCGGGGACTATGGGGTCGAAAGAGGCCGCGGTCATCGCCTCGGCGAGCCTGTTCGACGAGGTGGCGGGATCGAAGACCCGCAAGGGCCTCTCGCCGCTCATCCTGGTCGGCGGCGTCGTCGTCGCCCTGGCGGCCGCGGGCTACTTCGTCCTGAAGCCCAAGCGGCCGGCGACCGTCGACGCGGGCCTCCGCGCGCCGCAGACGGCGACACAGACGGTGACGCAGGCCGAGGCCCCCCCCCCGGCGCCCGTCGAGGAGGCTCCCGCGCCCAAGACCGAACCCGCGCCGGTCAAAGCGAAGCCCAAGCCCCAGGCCAAGAAAGAAGAGCCCGCGGTGGTCGGCATGGAGGCCATCATCCCGGCCTCGGTCACCCCCTCGGCCCCCGCACCGCTCGCCGGGAACGACGGCCAGACGGCCGCCGGGACCGACAAGGCCGCGACCGGGACATCCGATCCTTCCGCGACGACCGGGTCGTCCGCGACGACCGGGTCGCCCGCGAAGACGGAAGAGGCCCCGGCCCAGGGCGACCCGGCCGGCGCCCGGAGCGTCGCGGATCCCGGGACGGCCGCCGCCGCGCCGGTCACGTTGCCGCCGGCGACGCCGGTCAACGAGGGCGATCTGGTCGATCTCGGCGCGGTCAGCGAGCTGCCCAAGCTCGTGAAGTCCGTCGACCCCGTTTATCCCCCGGCCGCCCAGCGCCGGGGCGTCGGCGGCTCCATCACGGTCAACGCGCTCATCGACGAGAAGGGCAACGTCATCGACACGGCCATCCTCAAGGGCATCAAGGACGATGCCGGCCTGGCCCGCGCCGCGGAGAACGCCGTGAAGAAGTGGAAATTCCAGCCGGGCCGCAAGAACGGCGTGGCCGTCAAGGTCTGGAAGTCGTTCGTCATCGCCTTCAAGGCCGAGACCTCCGCGGACGACGGCATGGACTGATCACGAGAAAAGGGATATAACCGAACCGAAAAGGAGTTTGACATGGCCCTGAGCAAGGAACAAGAGGATCTGTACAAAAAGACGATGGCCGAGGTGAAGCACCAGCTGGAACACCTCGACGAGGAAGTCGAGAAAGAACTCCAGAAGGTCCGGAAGCGCCTGGCCGAGCTCCAGGAATCCAAGAAATCCCTGAAGATGGTCTACGAAGGCACGGCCAAGCTCCTCGGCATCGAGCTCGAGTCCGAGGAGGAATCCGGCGACGAGACCGCCTCGATCGCCAAGATGTAGGCCCCCGCCGCGGCCGCGCGGCCGCCGCCTATTTCCCTTCACGGACTCCCGGCGATTGACTGTCGCCGGGAGTTTTGTTTACAATCCCGCCGATATGTTCATCATCCTGGGGATCTTCTTCGGGCTGCTGGCTTCGGTGCCCGTCGGCCCGGTCAACTTCTTCGTCGCCGCCCAGGCCCTCAAGCGCGACTTCTTCCACGGCTTCCTGGCCGGCTTGACGGCGGCCGTCCTCGACTCCACCTTCTGTTTCATCGCCCTGGCCGGCTTCTTCAGGGTCAAGCTCCACCTGCCGCCCTACTTCATGTCCGTCATGAAGGTCCTGGCGGCGGCCGTCATCCTGCTCCTGGCCCGCAAGCTCATACGGGACTCCCGGACCTTCGAGCTCCCCCAGGACCGCGACCGGATCCCCTCGGCGGCGCCCAAACCCATCCTGGGCGTCATCCTGCTCTATGTCATGAACCCGACCCTCTACTTCTATTGGATCTTCGTGGCCGGCACCGTGACGGGCCACAACCTGCTCGGCCAGAACCTGGTCCGGTACGGGACCTGGACCGCCGTCGGCTTCGCGGTCGTGGTCGGCCTGTCCTCGCTCGGCTGGTACCTCAGCCTAGTCCGGTTCGTCTGCTACCACCAGAACCGGATCAAGCAGGGGACCTTCCGCAAGATCCTCTTCTACCTGGGCCTGGCCCTGGCCGGGTTCGGCATCTACACCCTCGGCAGCGTTTTCATCTGAGCCCGATGACCGGCCGCGAACGGGTCGACAGGACCTACGCCTTCGAGGCCGTCGACCGGGTGCCGTTCGTCCCCGCCGTTTACGAACACAAGGCCCGCCTCGTCGGCCGGCGGCCCTCCGAGGTCTGCCGCAGCCTCGACCTGCTCCTCGAGGCGCTCGACCGGGAGCTCGAGGTCTACGGCCCGGACGCGCTGACCGTGGGCCTCGACGTC
>JBFYNT010000207.1:0-5486 GCA_041304225.1 Candidatus Aminicenantota bacterium | reverse complement strand
GAATTCCACGGTCTTGCCCTTCCAAGCCCGTTCGATGGGGAGACGGAAGGTCAGGCCGGCGAGCTTCGGCGCCCCCGAGTTCCACTCGTAGTTGTGATAGGGATAGCTGGGAGCCCGGTGCTGCGGGATGACGGGCCGGCCGTCGACGAGGGCCACGATATAAACGCCATCGACCGGATCGAATTTCGCCGGTCCGGCCGTGACGGCGACGGCGTACTCGCGGCCGGGCAGATCCCCGGCCGGGACATGGACCGCGGTCAGGACGCGGCGGGGCGCGGGCGTCTCGCCCAGGAAGTTCGTGGCCCGCCAGCCGCTCCGGTCCAGGGGCCGGCCCGCCCGGTCGAAGCCCAGGATCTCCGAGACGCCGAAATTCCGCCCCCGTATCCGGACGTAGCGCCAAGGACCCCTGGCAAGCGGGATGGCGATCACGACGGGCCTCTTGTCGCCCGCGTCGACATCAAAGATGGCGATCGTTTTGCCGCGCTGCCTGAGCGAACCCGCGGCCGGGATGCTCTCGGCCGCGGCCAAGCTCGATCCTTCCGTCCGCGTCCAGGTCCTCAGGTCGGAGGACGTCTCGACGGCCTCGAGAACAGCCGCGTCCGTCCGGCGGACGACATGGAGCTCGAGCTTCGCCAGATCGGTCGGCCGGCCGAGGTCGATGCGCCAGAGGGAGGTATCGCTCCGATAGGCGGCCGGGCTGCCCGTGAACGGGCTGCGGCGCGGGAACCCGTCGCTCCAACGCGTCCCGGGGTCGCCGTCGAAGGCGCTGAGGAAGGTCCCCTCGGCGGCCACGACCTTGTCCCACATGTAGGCCCGGCAGGCCTCGATCTCGGCCCATTTCGACGGCTCTCGCTTCAAGCGGACCATTTCCCGGATCTCGAGCGCGTCGTCGTCGATCCCGAACTTGGCCAGCTCCGCCAGGCGTATTCCGTCCGCGGCCGCGGCGGGATCGTCCCTGAGATCGGCCAGCCGGGCGAAAGACGGTCCGGCCGTGGGGGTGCCGGGGAAGGTGATCGACCAGGGCTTGTCCCCGGCCGGAACGGACTGGCCGGAGCCCGTCCGCACGGTGCCATCCCCGAAATTGAGGAACGCCACATCGACGGTCCGCCCCGCCGCACCGAGGAGCTTGACGTCGAAGCTCCCGGCGTCGGGCCCGGGGATGATCTCGTGGGGGACGCCGGCGACGATCGGCTCGGCGGGCGGGGCCGCGTCGATCTGGATGAGCCGGAGGCTGAAGGGGTCGAGCTCGACCTGCAGGGTCCCGCCGACAACGGCGCCTTCGCCCGCCCTCTTTATCAGCAACTCCCAGGGATGGCGCTGCCGCACGGTCAGGGCCGTGCCGGGCGCGGCCGCGAGGCCGATCGAAGCGTCGAGAGGGATCGACTTCAGCGCCGGCTCCCAGGTCATGTTGCGCACGAGCACGAGAGACGAGGCGCCGGCGGCGTGGGCGATGTCACCGCCCGGCAACGGGTAGGCCGTCTTCAAGAGGGACTCGAGCTGCTTGTGGAGCTGGATCAGCCGGGCCAGGCGCGGATAGTCCTCGTCGCCGAGGAAGAAGAACGTCCCGTACATCTCGGGCGAGAGCACCGAAGCGCGGCCGAAGGCCTGCGCCACCAGGTCGTCTTCCCACTTCTCGAGGCAGGTGTTGAAGCAGATGCCGTGGTCCTCGAACTGCCGGAAGGGCGTCCCGAAGAACTCCGAGGAAAGCTCGCGGCCGATGGAGCAGTCGCGGTTGTAGAGGCTCGCCGTCTCGTTGCTGATGTGGACGTCGATGTAGGTCTCCTCGCCGCGCCAAAGGAGGCAGTCTGTGATGGTCAGCATGTAGGGCGAGTCGTTGATGCGGTGATTGATGGCCACGAACCCCGGGTCGATGCGCCGCGCCTCGGCCAGGGCGTCGGCCAGGCTCTGGTATTTCTTCTCCAGGATGTACTTGTCCGGGTGGTCGAGCTCCGAGACGACGGTGTCCATCTTGAACAGCCCGACGTTGAAGTCCCGGACCCAGGACAGCAGCTGCTCCCGGCGGGCGGCCATCTCCTCGGGTTTCTCGCCGAATCCGTCGGGACCGAGCCAGAGCCCGAGGCGCATCCCAAGCGCCTTCGACCCCTCGGCCAGGGGCTTCAGGCCGGCCGGGAACCGCGAAATGAAGTTGGTTTTGAATTGGGGATAATACGTTCCCTGCGACTCGACGAGGCCGGCGTCGGAATTATAGATGTCGAACCGCAGGCCGTAGAGCTCCTTGAGCCGCCGCAAGGCCGCGAAGTTGGCCAGCACTTCGGACTCTCGCGGTCCGGAGTTGTCGTGACAGAGCCAGTCGAAATAGAATGTTGCGAAGTCCACACGGTTGGCCCGGATCTCCTGGATATACCGGCCGAAAGCCGGCTCGATCCGCCCCGCCGCGGAGACGCCGAAGCCGCTGATCTTGCTCGTCCAGGTGCCGCCGGAGGGCACCTCCACCGCGGGGTAATGGCCAAGAGCGATGCGCCCGTCGCGCACGGCCGCCTCGGCGATCGGCCACTCCAGGCCCCAGAAGAGCTGCCCGTCCAGGAAAACCGGGTTGTCCGCCTTTTCGGGAAGGGGAACGTTCTCGATCCGAAAGGAGTCGACGGTAGCGTCCCGGACGACGACCGGCCCGGTCCGGCCGTTGATCACCCGGAGGAGCTTGCGGACATACCAGCTCCGGGGAGCCAGGCGGTACTCCGCTTCGACGGCCAGCCCCGCGAGGTCCCCCTGCCCCTCGAAGCGGACCCGCAGGAGGTCCGGCGAGGGCTTCACGACCGAAGCGGGGGCGAAATCGCTCGGGCGGGCGGGAAACGTCCGGCCCCCGATCTCGAGAATGAGCGCGAAGGGAGCGGCGGCGATGCCGAAGGACTTGCCGGTCAGCTTGTTCGTTAGACGAAGACGGTCCGATCCGTCCGTTTGAAGAGAAAGGACCTCGTTCTCCAGCGGAGACGGCCCGCCGGTCCCCACGGCAGGCCGGGCGGACGGGGTTCGGCCGGGAAGCGCCCCCGAGAAAAAGATGGCCATGACGACGACCAGCGCGCGGACGCTCATAGGACCTCCCTTGGTCATGCCTTCACTTCGGACAGCATCTCCATTAATTTCTTGCCTTAACTAAGATTCAATTTTAAAATAGAATCCAGAGAAATGCCATGCCTTTAGTGGTCGGGATCGGCGAATTGCTCTGGGACCTGCTCCCGGACGGCCGGCAGATGGGCGGGGCCCCGGCCAATTTCGCCTTTCACGCCCAAGCGCTGGGCGCGTCCAGCGTGATCGTCAGCGCTGTCGGCGACGACCGGTCCGGGCGGGAGATCCTCGAAGAGCTCGGCCGGCGGCGGCTCGAGCGGAGCGGTATCGCGGTCGTGAGCGGCGCGCCGACAGGGACGGTCACGGTCGCCCTGGATGCCGGCGGGATCCCGCGTTACACCATCCACGAAGGGGTGGCTTGGGACGTCATTCCCTGGACGGCCGGCCTCGGGGACCTCGCGGCGCTCGCCGACGCCGTCTGCTTCGGCTCGCTGGCCCAGCGGTCGCCGGCGAGCCGGGCCACGATCGGCGCCTTCCTGGACGCGACCCGGCCGGACTGTCTGCGCGTCCTCGACCTCAACTTGAGACAAGCCGCCTTCAGCCGGGACCTCATCGCCGGCCTGCTGGGCCGTGCGACGGTGCTGAAACTGAACGATGAGGAGCTCGGGACCGTCTCGCGGCTGTTGGCCCTTCCGGGTTCGGAATCCCAGGCCCTCGCCGGCCTGCTCGAAGCCTATCCCCTCTCCCTGATCGCCCTGACGAAAGGCCCGTCGGGCAGCCGCCTTTTCGGGCGCGGCGTCGATATCAGCCATCCCGGCCTCCCCGTCGAGACCGCGGACACGGTCGGGGCGGGAGACGCCTTCACGGCGGCCCTGGTCACAGGGATGTTGAGACACAAGAGCTGGCCTGAGATCGGCGAGCGGGCCAACCGCATCGCCGGATACGTCTGTTCAAGGAAAGGGGCCTGGCCGGACCTGCCGGCCGGGCTGGCCGCTTGGGCCTGACCATGAGCGGCTCACGGAGGACCGACACGTCCAAATTTCAACGCCGGATCCTGTTGATCGTGCTCGCGGCGGTCGCGCTGCAGAGCGGCGACTGGCCGTACCGCGCGCGAGCGTCGGCCGATCCCCGAACGCAGGCCTCGCCCGAGAGGCGCGAAGGTCCGGCCAGGGCCGAAGACCGGCTTTCGCCCTCGGCCTTCGCCGATCCGCCGGTCGAAGCCCGGCCCGGATGCTTTTGGGCCTGGCTCAACGGATCGATCACCAAGGAGCAGATCACCCGCGACCTGGAGGCGATGGCCCGGGGCGGCCTGCGCGGCGGCGAGATCTGGGACGTGGCGGCGGCCGCCGACCCCGACGGACGAGTGCCCGCCGGCCCGGCGTTCCTCGGCCCGGAATCCGCGCGTCTGATCGCTCATGCGATCCGCGAGGCGGACCGGCTCGGATTGAAGATCGGCCTGGTGGCTTCGAGCGGCTGGAACGCGGGCGGGAGCTGGGTCCCGCCGGAACACGCCGGCAAAGGCCTCTATCAGTCCGCGACCGCCGTCGCCGGCCCGAAGCGCTTTCATGAGGGATTGCCCCTGCCCGAACTGCCCGAGCTGTGTCCGCGCGACGAGCACGGACGGCCCCTCTATCTGCGAGAAGTGGCGGTCGTGGCCGTGCCCGGGGACGCGTCGAAGACGATCGCCGACCTGGGCCGTGTCGTCGACCTTACGGACAAGGTCGAAGCCGACGGCCGGGTGCGGTGGGACGTCCCCGCGGGAGATTGGACGATCCTCCGATTCGTCTGCGCGAACCACGGGCAACGGCTGATCGTGCCCAGTCCGAACTCGGGCGGGCCGATGATCGATTTCTTCGATCCCCGGGCCACCGAATTCCATCTCCGTCATATCGTCACCGCCATCCTGAACGAGCTCGGGCGGAGCTCGTTCGAGGGGACGAGCTTCCGGACGATGGAGTTCGACAGCATGGAGCTCGACGGGTTCACGCCCTGGACCGCGTCCATGGCCGACGAGTTCCGGCGCCGGACGGGATACCCGGTGGTCCGGTTCCTGCCGCTTCTCGCCGGCTGGACGCTCGCCGACCAAGGGACCCAGGAACGGTTCCTCTACGACTGGCGGAAGACGGTGAGCGACCGGCTGATCGAATCGCATTACCTGACCGGCAGGAAGTTCTTGAACGCCTGCGGAGTGGAGCTCATCGCCGAGGCCGGCGGGCCGGGGCCTCCGATCTGGGATTCCAATCCGGTGGACGGGATCACGGCGCTCGGGGCCGTCGACGTCCCGCGCGGGGAGTTCTGGATCCGGCACCGCGGGATCTTCCTGGTCAAGGAGATCGCCTCGGCCGCGCACGTCTACGACAAGCGCTTGGTCGACGCGGAGTCCTTCACCACCTGGCGCCGCTGGGTCGACGGGCCCTTGGCCCACAAAGAGATCGCCGATCGGGCGCTGTGCGAGGGCTTGA
>JBFYNT010000206.1:0-16161 GCA_041304225.1 Candidatus Aminicenantota bacterium | reverse complement strand
CGCGCATCTGGCCGCGCACGGCGGCCATCGCCGAGAGGCTCTGGTCCCCGTCCGCGGTCCGCGACGTCGAGGACATGTACCGCCGCCTCCCGGCCGTCAGCCTCGGGCTCGAGGAGCTCGGCCTGCTCCACCTCAAGAACCCGGACATGCTCCTGAGGCGGCTGGCGGGAACCGCGGCGATCGAGCCGTTGAAGGTCCTGGCCGAAGCCGTCGAGCCGCTCGAGGGATACAAACGCCATGGCCAGGCCGCGTACACGAGCCTTTCGCCCTTCACCCGGTTCGTCGACGCCTGCGCCCCCGAATCGCTCCCGGCCCGGGCCCTCGGCAAGCAGGTCGAACGATACCTCGCGGGGAGGGACCGGACCGTCGCCGCCGAGATCGCCGCGACGCTGGCGAGATGGAAGGACAACCACGCCTCGGTCCTTCCGCTCCTAGCCGCGTCCCCGGCCTTGCGCGAGATCGAGCCCCTGTCGCTCGGCCTGAGCCGGGCCTGCGTGATCGGCCTGGAAGCGCTGACCGCGCTGGTGAAGGCGGAGGGCCGGCCGGCTGCCTGGGCCGAAGAATCGGCCAAGGTCCTGGCCGGATCGGCGGAACCGGCCGCGCACGCCGAGCTCGTCGTGGTCCGGGCGATCGGCAAGCTCGTCCAAGCCGCGACCGGAAAAGCCCAATGAAGGGCCGTCCGGAGCGCCTCTCCTACATGGTCCAGCGGGTCGGGGACTTCGGCACCGACGAGTCCGGCCCGGAGCCGTGGGCGTCCTTGCCCCCGGTCGCGATCGACCATTATCTCTGGCTGACGAACGGCTACCGGCCGCGAGTCGAGGCGCGGCTGTGCTGGTCGGCGAAAGCCCTATACGTCAAGTTCCGCGTCGGCGAGAAGCGGGCCCCCGTCCGCTATAAAAAGTTCCAGGATCCCGTCTACAAGGACAGCTGCGTCGAGTTCTTCGTCGACATGTTCCCTGAGACAGATCTCGGGTATGTCAACTTCGAGATGAACGCCGCGGGAGTCCTGCTGGCCGCCTTCGGCCCCGACCGGGACCACCGGAAGCCCCTGTGGCCCGAGGACCTGGCCGGGATGAGCGTCAGCAGCGGAGAGGAGTCCTGGCCCGAAGCGGGCGACAATTGGCATGTCGAATATAACGTTCCCCTAGCCCTCTTCCGGAAGCTCTACGGCCGAGACCTCGTGACGGGCCATCGCGCGGCCGCCAACTTCTATAAATGCGGCGACGAAACCCCGGTCCCTCACTACGGGGCCTGGAACCCGGTCGGAACGCCCAAGCCCGATTTCCACCGGCCCGAATTCTTCGGCGAGCTCGTCTTCGGATGAGGGCACTCGTCGCGGCGGCCCTTCTTCTCGCGGGAGCGGCCGCGCACGGCCAGGACCGGGCCGCCGTCACCGTGGTCGACAGCCTCGGCCGGACCGTGCCCGTTCCGGGCAGAGTGGACCGGATCATCTCCCTCGAGCCCGAGATCACCCGGATCCTGGTGGCCCTCGGGGCGGGGGAGAGGCTCGTCGGCATCGATTATTTCCTGAGACATCATGACCACTTGTTCCCTCTCGTCTTTCCGAAAGGCTCGAGCCTTCCCCTCGTCTCGAACCAGGCCCAGGAACTGGCCGTCGAAGAGGCCGTCCGGCTGCGGCCCGACATCGTCTTTTCCTCGCCCTCGGAATTCCGCCTGGCCGAGTCGATCGAGAGGAAGCTCGACGTCCCGGTCGTGGCCCTGGCCTCTATGGGTCGTTTCGACGGACTGCTCGGGGAGATCCGGACGCTCGGCCGGATCGTCGGACGGGAGGAGCGCGCGGCCGCCCTGATCGCCTATTTCGAGGAGACGCTGCGCTCAGTCGGCCGTGACTCCCCGTCGGGACGACCCGCCGAGAGCAGGCCCTCGGTCTACCTCGCGTTCTGGGGCTCGCTCGTCCGGACCCCGGTCTCCTACGATCCTGTGGTGGCGGCCGGCGGGCGCAACTCCGCTTCCGGACTCCTGCCCGATCACCTCGGGGCGCCCGGGGCGACGATCCCGCTCGAGAAGCTCCTGGTCTGGGACCCCGACGTCATCCTCGTCCAAGGCAACTACCCGCCGGAGGATAGGCGCGTGTCCGTCGGATCCGTCCTCCGCGACCCCCGCCTGGCGTCCCTACGGGCGGTGAGGTCGGGGCGCGTCCATTACACCTTCGGATACTGGTACTGGTGGGACCCGGCCCTCGTCCTGGTCGAGACCGTCTATCTGTCCCGGCTGCTCCGTCCCGGAGGCGGGCCCGGCTTCGACCTGGCCGCGGAAGGCGACGCCGTCTTCGAGGAATTCTACGGAGTGGAGGGGGCCTTCTCCGCCCTCTGCCGCATCCTGGCTTGCCATGAGTGGAAGACACGATAGTCGGACGGCAGCGCTCACCGTCCTGGCGGTCGTCCTGCCCCTCGCCCTGCTTGTTCTGGCCCTCAACGTCGGCGCCTACCGCATCCCTCCCAAGGCCGTGTTCACCACGATCGTCGGGGCCGTATTTCCGGGCGCGCCGGAGGCCGGCCCGTCGCCTTACGCCGATATCCTGTTCCGCATCCGCCTGCCCCGGCTCCTACTGGCCCTCTTCGCCGGCGCGGCCCTGGCCGTATCGGGAGCGTCGCTGCAGGCCCTCTTCCGCAATCCCCTGGTCTTCGAATTCAGCCTGGGGATCTCCCACGGAGCGGCCTTCGGCGCCGCCCTGTCGCTCGTCTTCCTGGGCCGTTCGGTCCCGCCCCAGGCGGCCGCTTTCGTCTTCGCCCTGGTCGCCGTGCTTCTGGTCGTAGCCATCGCCGGCCGGTCGCCCTCCCAGGTCGTGACCGTCCTTCTCAGCGGTGTCATCGTGTCGGCCCTTGTCCAGGCCCGACTGTCGATGGTCGAGGTCTTCGCCGATCCCTACGCCCTCCAATCGCTCGTTTTCTGGCTCATGGGCAGCCTGGGCCAGGCGACTTGGGGCGATCTGGCCGTGACTCTGCCCGTCATCGGCGCCGGTGTCGCCGTTCTCGTCCTCATGCGCTGGCGCCTCAACGTCCTTTCGCTCGGCGAGGACGAAGCCCGGTCCCTCGGCGTCGATACGCGCCGGGACAAGGTCCTGGTCATCGCCCTGGCCGCGCTGATCACCGCCGCCGCCACCGCGGTCATGGGGGTCGTCAGCTGGATCGGCCTGATCGTGCCCCATCTTGTCCGCCTGGCCGTCGGCGCCGACAACCGCAAAGTCGTTCCCCTCTCGGCCGGTTTCGGGGCCTCGCTCCTCCTCCTGGCCGACACGATCGCCCGCGGCGCGGCCCCCTTCGAGATACCCGTCGGGATCCTGACCAGCATCGTCGGCATCCCGTTCTTCATCGTGCTCCTGAAACGGTCCGGGAGGGTTTGGCAGTGAAGGTCCGCGTCGAGGGCCTGGCCTTCTCCTACGGAGCCTTTACCCTGCGGATCCCGCGCCTGACCTTCGCCGAAGGCCGGGTGACGGCCCTGGTCGGGCCCAACGGAGCGGGCAAATCGACCCTCCTCAAATGCCTGGCCTCGGTCGTCCCTACGGCCCGGGGCGCCGTCCTCGTCGACGGCCGGGACCTCGCTGGCCTGGCCGGCCGGGACCGGGCCCGGCTCGTCGGCTACGTCCCTCAGGAGCCCTCCCTGACCTTCAATTTCTCCGTCCTCGATTTCGTTCTGACCGGAAGGGCCGCGTTCATCCCCGTCTTCTCGTCGCCCGCCCGGCCCGATGTCGAGGCCGCGCTCGAGGCCCTGCGTTTCGTGGGACTGGACGGATTCGGGGACAGGCCCGTTCTCGAGCTCAGCTCGGGGGAGAGGCGCCTCGTCCTGATAGCCCGGACGCTGGCCCAACAGCCGACGGTCCTCCTGCTCGACGAGCCGACGTCCTTCCTCGATCCCAGGCACGAAACGGAGGTCATGGAGCTCGTGAAGCGGTTGGCCGCGGACATGGGGAAGACGATCGTCGTCTCGCTCCACGCCCTGGACATGGCCCTGAAGTTCGCCGACGACATGGTCTTCCTGAAAGGCGGCGCCCTGGTCGCCGCAGGGACGCCCGACGAAGTCCTCGACGAGGCCCTGCTCCGCGCCGTTTACGACGTCGCCATGGACATCCGGAACGTAGATGGGAAGCGAGTCATCGTCCGCTGAGCGGCGCTCCGGTTTGGCCGAGGGGCCCCGCATCGGCTATAATCGTTGACCTTTGGAGCCCTTCGTGAGCGATACAGGAGAAGGCATGGCAGGATCGGAGCCCGGACGTTCCCTCGACCGCCGCGCTTGGGCCCTGGCCGCGGCGGCCACGGCCTTCGGCTGTCTGTACTTCTTCGTACGCCAGTTCTTCAAGGACGGGATCTGGCGCTTCGACCTGACCCTGGTCAACAAATCGCTCGGCGTCGCCGCCCTCCTGCTCCTCGCCCTGTCGATGCTCCTCACCGCCCGGTCCTATTTCTCGCGCCGTCCCGGACGGGCCATGGCCCTCCGCAAGCCCTATGGGCTCGCGGGATTCTGGCTCGGCTTCCTGCACGGCGCCGTCGATCACGTCATCCTTCCGGCGACCGGCCTTCACGCCGAGCCGAAGACCGTGGAACTCCACGCCGAAGCCGCCGGCTGGGCCGCCCTGGCCCTCTTCGCGGCGATGGCCCTCATTTCGAACGAGCGGGCCCGGAAGCGGATCGGGAACGGGGCCTGGCGGAAGGCCCTTCGGTACGCGGGGTATGCCGGGCTGATATTGGCCGCGGCGCACGCGGCCTGCCTCAAGAGCGCCAGCTGGTCGAAATATTTCCGGACCTTCGATTCGGTCCTGCCTTCGCTCAGCCTCTTCGTCTTCGCCCTGGCCGTAGCCGCGGTCCTCCTGAGGCTGGCCGTCGGATTCGCCGAGCGCCGGAAGAAGTGAGCCCTACTTCAGCATCTCCTGGCCCTTGAACTCGCGGTAGGGACTGAGGTAGGAGAGCGTCTCCCGGTCCTCATCGGTGGTCTGGCCGAGGGCCATGCGGGCCATGAGCTCGCCCAGGCCGGGGCCGAGCATGAAGCCCTGGCCGCACATCCCGACGGCCAGCATGAAGCCCTCGAGCTCGCGGGTCCAGCCGACGATGGGGAAGCCGTCCGGGGTCATGGGGTAGAGCCCCCGCCAGGTCCTGCGGACACGCAGGTTGCGGAGACGGGGAATGAGGGCCACCATGCGGGAAGCGACCATGGGCAGGAACGAGCTCGTTTCGCGCGTGTCCAGGCCCCAAATGCTGGGCCGGGGCGTGATGCAGAAGATGATCTGCCCGGTATCGTGCTGGTAGAAGTAGTAGTTGGCCGACCCGGCGACGGGACGGATGTCGACGACCATGGGCCCGAGGAAGCGGGCCACGGCCTCGGTCACCGCCGCTTCGTGCGCGTCCGGCTTCACCGGGACCTCGATCCCGGCCATGGCCGCCACTTCGGCCCCCCACGGTCCGGCCGCGTCGACGACGATCGGGGCCCCGTATTCGCCTTTGTCGGTCCGCACGCCCCGGACCCGGCCGCCCTCGACGACGAGACCGGTGACGACCTCGCCGAACCGGAACTCGGCCCCGAGTGTCCTGGCCCTGGCGTAGAACGCGTGGACGGCAAGCAGGGGCGAGGCGTTGCCGTCGTCGGGCGAATAGGTCCCGCCGATGAGCCCGTCCGGGGCGAGGTCGGGGATGACCTCGAGGAGATCGCCGGCTTCGAGCCAGTCGATGTTGAGGCCGCAGGGCTTCTGGATAGCCAGAAGCTCCTTGAGGATCCGTTCCTCCTCGGGGCGATAGGCGACGTAGCTGTAGCCGCCCTTGTGCCATTCGATCTTGTCGCCGCGGAGTTCCTCCCAGGTGGCGAAGACCTCGAGGCTGCGCAGACAGATGCGGATCTTGGCCGGATCGGAGTGGGTGGCCCGCAGGCCGCCGATGGCCCGCTTGTTCGAGCCCTGGCCGACGCTGGGAAAGCGATCGAGGACCAGGACCTTGAGGCCCGCCTCGGCCATGGACATGGCGGCGGGCGCGCCGACGCTGCCGGCCCCGACCACGATCGCGTCGTAGCCCCTAATCGCGGTCATGGCTCTCGTCCTTTCCGGCCAGGCCGGCGAAGATCCCCAGGGGGACCTCCACGAACAGGGGACGCTTCGGCTGGTCGACGATCTCGGATTCGGGAACCCCTTCCTCGCGGAACAGGCGATGGATCAAAGGGGTGCAGGTCTTGGCGCCGCAGGAGCCCATGCTGGCCCGGGTGACGGCCTTGATCTCGTTGATGTCGCGGACGCCCTCGCGGACTAGCCGGCGGATCTCGCCGGCCGTCACGCGCTCGCAGCGGCAGACGATGGCCTCGTCGGGGGTCGGCCCGGCGGGGTGGGCGAGGGGCTCTCCCGTCTCGTCCGGCTGGATCCGGATGCCGGCGATCCTCTTGGCGTAGGACTTGGGCGCCCGGACCTTGACGATGACGGTGCGGTCGTTGGCCTTGAGGGCCTTGACCGCCCCGACCTCGACCCGTCCGAGGACGCCGCCCTCGGTATCCTCGACGACGACGTGATCGCCGGGCTGGACGGCGTCCTTGAGGAACTCGAAGGGGATGGCCACGGTGGGGAACTCCGGGTCCTTACGGTAATCGACGAGGGTGATGGCCAGCCCCGGACAGATGGCGACGCACTTCTCGCAGCCCGTGCACCCCTTGCCTCCCTTCGAGTCGACGAACCCGGGACGGAGCCTGATGTCCGAGGGTTCGATCTCGATGAGGCCGTTGGGGCAGACGGCCGTGCACGGGTCGCAGGGGATCTCCTGATGGCAATGGATGACCGGGAAGACGCCCGACTCGGCGACGGGGACGATCTCCGGGACCGTCGTACCCGGCCGGGACTTGAGGATGTCCGCCGTGCGATACCAGTCGGGGGAGATCACGCCGACATCGTGGCCGAGGGCCCGGGCCACTTCGAGGCCCCGGATCTTGCCCGAGAAGATGGCGGCCGAGGCTTCGGCGATCTCCTCGGCGTCCCCAGCGGCGAAGGCGGACAGGCCGAACTCGCGGGCTTTGTGGAAGAACTCGTCGACGGGATCGAGCCCGACGGCGATGAGCAACGTGTCGCAGTCGAAGGACCGTTCGGTGCCGGCGATCGGACGGAACCGTTCGTCGACCCCCGCGATCGTGACGGACTGGATGGTATCCTTGCCGTTGGCGCTGACGACGGTGTGCGACGTGTAGATCGGCACGCCCAGCCGGGCCAGCTTGTCCCGGTGGACCTTGTATCCGCCGCACTCGGGCATGGCTTCGACGAGACCGACCACGGCGATGCCGGCCTGGAGGGCGTGGTAGCCGGCGATGAGCCCGACATTGCCGCCGCCGACGATGAACAGCCGTCCGGTCGGACGGACGAGGTCCCGGTTGACGAGGGTCTGGAACGCGCCGGCCCCGTATACGCCGGGCAGGGTGTTGCCTGGAAAGGCCAGGTTCTTCTCCCGGGCTCCCGAGGTGACCAGGAGGACCTCAGGCTCGACCAGGACGTACGTCCGGCCTTCGACGAGGACGCCGACCTTCCGGTCGCTGAAGACCGCCAGCGCCGCGCTCTGTAGCCAGACCCGGACGGAGGGGAACGAGCGGACCTCGGACTCGAGGCGGGTGGCGATGTCGATGCCCCGAGTGCCGGCGAAGACGGCCTCGATCGAGCCGAAGAAGCGGTGGGTCTGCAGTACCAGCTTGCCGCCGAGGCGGTGCTTGTCGTCGATGAGGACGGTCGGAATGCCGCGCTTGCCGAGCTCGATCGCGGCCGAGAGACCGGCCGGGCCGCCGCCGATGATCAGCACGGGGACACGGACGGTCTCGATCGGCTCGGGCGCGATCCGGGCCGCGGCCCCGGCGTCGACCCGGGGCAGCTCGGGCAGGCCCTCCACGGGCTCCACACGGACGCCGGGCCGGACGAGCTCCATGCACGACTTGACGGGAATGCCGTCGGCGAGGACGAGACACTGGGCGCATTGGCCGTTGGCGCAGAAGATGCCCTGGGCCGCGCCGTCCTTGGCGTGGTGTCCGAAGACGTGCACGCCGGCGGCGAAGAGCGCGGATGAAAAGGTCTCGCCTTCGAAAGCCTCCAGGGCCTGGCCCTTCCACGTGAAAGAGATCCTGGTTCGCGTGGGGATGGGCAGGATGGGGTGTTGATCGATGCGATGCATGAGCGTCCGTTCTCCTTGGCCCTTTGGCGGGAGCCCCCGGCAAAGGGCCGTATTATAGCACAAGGAAAATCCCGGGGATAGAATTCGGACCGGGATGCAGTATAATCGGCGCGAAGACCATGGAACGGGGGATATGCGCGCGCGCGACGGCGGCCGGGGTGGCCCTCTTCTTCGGGCTGGGCGCTGTTTCCGCGGCCCAGGACAAGCCGGTCAGGGAATTCCTGAAGGACGCCGGGAAGATCTGGACGGCGCCCTTTCGTCTTAAAGAGAAAGACGTCGCCCCCCTCGTCGTCCTAACGGCCGCGACGGCCTTTCTCATCGCCGCCGACGAGGGCCTTCGCGACGGCGTGCAGGATTTCGCCGGCGAGCGTCCTTGGGTGGGGAACGTCTCCTCCGCCGTCACGGTGATGGGCGGTCCGGGCGCCTGGACGGCGGCCGGAGTTTTCTTCGGGGCCGGGCTCCTCTTCCGGAACGCCAAGGCCAGGGAGACCGGTGTGCTCGCGATGAACGCCATGCTCCAGACGTTCCTCGTCGACAACTTCCTCAAGGGCCTCACCGGGCGGCAGCGGCCTTTCTACGCCGACGGGGAAGACCATTGGTCAGGACCGGTCGGATTCGTCAGGCGCTTCGATCCCGACACCAAAGGCGGTTATGTGTCGTTCCCGTCCGGCCACACGGCCACGGCCTTCGCCCTGGCCACCGTCGTGGCCAAGCAATACCGCCGCGATCCCTGGGTGCCCATCCTGGCCTACGCCGTGGCCGGGTCGGTCGGCCTGTCGCGGATGGCCAGGGACCGGCACTGGTCGTCCGACGTCCTCGTCGGGGCGGTCCTGGGCCACGTCATCGCCCGGCTGGTCATGCGGAACCATGAACGACGCCGGAAGGTCGTCCCCGTCATAGCCTGTACGGGACGGGGCGTCGCTCTCGGTATCTTCTGGGATCCGGATCCTTTTGAGCGCAGATAACCGCCGTGGGGAGCGGAAGTGGCCCCAATACATAACGAAAGAGGTCGATCCATGAAGATGCTTTTTTCCGTCGCCATCGTCGCGCTGCTCGCGCTCTCCGCGGGAGGCGCCTTCGCCCAAAGGACCGAGAAGCCCGTCCTCCACGGCCGAGAATGGGTGGCCGTGACCGGCAAGCCCCTAGCGGCGACCGCGGGGGCCATGATCTTCGCCAAGGGCGGCAACGCCGTCGACGCGGCCTGCGCCATGCTCGGGGCCGTCTGTACCATGTACGACGTCCTGAGCTGGGGCGGCGAGACCCAGGCCCTCATCTTCGACCCGAGGACGAACAAGGTCGTCGCACTGAACGCCCTCGGAGTCGCGCCCACCGGAGCGACCCCGGAGTTCTACAAGTCCAAGGGCTACGAGTTCCCGCCCGAGTACGGGGCCCTCTCGGCCGTCACACCCGGGACCCCCGGCGGCCTCCTGACCATGCTGGCCGAATACGGGACGATGAGCCTGGCCGAGGTCCTGGCCCCGGCCATCCGCATGGCCGAAGGCTATCCCATGGAGCGCGAGACGGCCGACTCGATCGAAAGACACAAGGAGCGCATCAAGTCGTGGCCCTATTCGCGGGCCGTCTTCCTGCCGCACCTCGGACGGACGCGGGAAGCCCCCGAGGCCGGGGAGATCTTCCGCCAGCCCGACCTCGCCGAGACCCTGAAAAAGCTCGTCGAGGCCGAGCGCGCGGCCCTGGCCGCGGGGAAGGGACGCAAGGAAGCGATCTACGCCGCCTACGGCCGCTTCTACACGGGGGACATCGCCCGGGAGTTCGTCCGGGGTTCCGCCGAACAGGGCGGGCTCGTCACCATGGAGGACATGGCCCGCTGGAAGGTCCGCATCGAGGAACCGGTCTCGACGAGCTACAAGGGTATCGAGGTCTACAAGCTGACGAGCTGGGTCCAGGGCCCGGTGATGCTGCAAGCCCTCAACATGCTCGAGACGATGGACCTCAAGTCCCTGGGCTTCAACAGCGCCGCTTACATCCACACGCTTTACCAGGTCATGAACCTGGCTTTCGCCGACCGCGATTTCTATTACGGCGACCCCTACTTCCCCCCCGAGGAGCCCCTCCGCGGGCTGCTGTCCAAGGAGTACGCCCGGGACCGCGTCCGGCTCGTCCGGAACGACCGCAACGATCCCGACGTCAAGCCCGGGGACCCCTATCCCTACGAAGGGAAGGCCAATCCCTACCTCCGCCACCTCGACCGCTGGCTCGAGTGGGGGAGGGGGGACGCGGCGGCGCTCGAACCGGGCCAAGCCGAGGCCTTCGAGGAGTCCTTCCGCGGCGGCACGACGTCCATCCAGGCCGCGGACAAGGCCGGCTGGGTCGTCTCCGTGACCCCGAGCGGCGGATGGGTCCCCTGCGTCATCGCCGGCCGGACCGGCGTGGGTATGAGCCAACGGGCCCAGAGCTTTGTCCTCGACGAGAGCCGGAACCCGTTCAACGTCATCGCCCCCGGCCAGAGGCCCCGGGCCACCCTGACGCCGGGCCTGGCCACCAAAGACGGCAAGCCGTACCTGTCCTTCGCCGTCCAGGGCGGGGACACCCAGGACCAGAACCTGCTCCAGTTCTTCCTCGACGTCGTCGAGTTCGGGATGAACGTCCAACAGGCTTGCGAAGCGCCGAACGTCACGAGCTACCAGATGCACGATTCCTTCGGCCTCCATAAGACCTTCCCGGGCAAGCTCGACGTCAACGAGAGCGTGCCGGCCGGCGTCCGGGAGACGCTCCGGGCCATGGGCTACGTCCTCACGGCCAAGAAGCGCACCTCCGGCCCGATCAACGCCATCTACTTCGACCGGGTCCACGGCACGTTCTGGGGCGGCAGCAGCAACTACGGCGAGGATTACGGCCTCGCCTGGTAGCGCGGGCCGGCCCGGCCCTCCTCCCGGGAGGTGAACGCGATTTCACCGCGGGCGGTGTTGCGCCATCTCCCGGGGAACCTGTATCCTGACCTTTCCGAAAGGCAGGACCATGACCTTCAACGACCTCCTCAAGCGCATGGTCGAGCGCAAGGCCTCCGATCTCCACCTCATCGCCGGACTGCACCCGGCCTTGCGCGTCCAGGGCGAGCTCGAGCCGCAGACCGACGTCGAGCGCTTCACGCCCGAAGGCCTCAGGGAGTTCATCTTCGCCGCCCTGACCGTCCACCAGAGGAACATGTTCGAGAACGACCCGGCCAGCCGCAACGAGCTCGACTTCGGCTACGGCATCGCCGGCGTGGGGCGCTTTCGGGTCAACATCCACGCCAGCCGCGGCAGCGTGGGAGCCGCCGTCCGGGCCCTGGCCGACCGGATCCCGGGTCTCGAAGAGCTGGGACTGCCGCCCGCGGCGACCGAGTTCACCCGGGCCAAGCGGGGCCTCGTCCTGGTCACCGGGCCGACGGGCTCGGGCAAGTCGACGACGCTCGCCGCGCTCGTCGACGCCATCAACCGGACCCGCCGGGACCACATCCTGACGATCGAGGACCCGATCGAGTACATGCACAATTCCAAGATGTCCTATGTCACCCAGCGCGAGGTCGGGGCCACGGGCGACACCCTGTCGTTCCGCAACGCCCTCAAGTACGCTCTGCGCCAGGATCCCGACGTCATCCTCATCGGCGAGATGCGCGACTACGAGACGATCGGCATCGCCATCACCTCGGCCGAGACCGGGCACCTGGTCTTCGGCACGCTCCACACGGCCAGCGCGGCCCAGACCGTCAGCCGCATCGTCGACGTCTTCCCCACGGACCAGCAGCCGCAGGTCCGGACGCAGCTCGCCTCGACCATCCTCGGCGTCGTCTCCCAGGTCCTCCTGCCGCGCAAGGACGGGACCGGCCGGGTGGCCGCCTGCGAGCTGATGTTGGCCAACGCCGCCGTGCGCAACAACATCCGGGCCGGCAAGGTCGAGGCCATCTACCAGACGCTCCAGACCTCGGCCGCCGAGGGCATGCAGACCATGGACCAGTCTCTCGCCAGGCTCTGCCGGGACGGCGTCGTTGACTACGAGGCCGCCAAGCCCTATATTTACGAGAAGACGACCCACGAGACGCTCAGGGCCTTGCGCCGCCCCTGCTGACGCCGGGCCCGGCCCGGGGGTCGGCGGAGGGGCTCCATGAAACACCTCGTCATCCCGGCGGTCCTGCTCGCGCTCGCCTTCCTTTCCGCCAGGGCCGGCCTGCCGGAGATCCCTCCGGACGGGGTTTCCGCGACCGCGGTCGGCGTCCCGCCGGCGGCCGCTCCGAACCGCCATTACCCCTCGAACCGTCCGCCCCTCACCGTGAGCCCGCTCGTCAAGCTGCCCATCGGCGCGATCGAGCCGCGGGGCTGGCTCATGGCCCAGCTCAGGCTCATGCGGGACGGCTTCACCGGCCGGCTCGCCGAGGTCAGCCGCTTCCTCGGCGACGACAGCGGCTGGATCACGATGAAGGGCAAGGGCTGGGAGGAGATGCCCAACTGGCTCAAGGGCTACGGCGACCTCGGCTTCCTGCTCAAGGACGCGGCCGTTCGCAAGGAGACCGAACGCTGGCTCGGGCACGCGTTCAGGTCCCAGGCCCGGGACGGCTATTTCGGTCCGGCCGACAACCGGGCGGCCCTGGACCTCTGGCCGAACATGGTCATGCTGGCCGCTCTGCAGAGCACCCACGAGGCCACCGGCGACCGCCGGGTGCTCGACCTCATGAGCCGCTATTTCCAGTTCGAGCTCCACCTGCCCGATAGCCAACTCTTCCCCGGGAGCTGGCAGAAGCTCAGGGGCGGGGAGAACCTCGAGAGCGTCTACTGGCTCTACAACCGGACCGGTGAGGGTTTCCTGCTCGACCTGGCCAAGAGGATCAACGCCCGAACGGCGGATTGGGCTTCGCCCATCCTCAGCGCCGAGCGCGACGCGCATTGGGAAGAGAGCTCGTTCTACCACGGCGTCAATATCGCCATGGGCTTCCGCTATCCCGCCCTGTTCTTCCAGCAAACGCGCGACGCCGGCCTGCTCGAGGCCGTCGAGCGCAACTACCGCCAGGTGATGGACCGCTACGGCCGCCAGCCGGGCGGGATGTTCGGCGCCGACGAGAACATCCGGCCGGGCCACGAGGACCCCCGACAAGGAGCCGAGACCTGCACCATGGTCGAGTTCATGGCCAGCTTCGAGTCGCTGCTCAAGATCACCGGGGGGACGGTCTGGGCCGACCGGGCTGAGGAGGTCGCCTTCAACTCCCTGCCGGCCTCGATGACCCCCGATCTCAAAGGCCTCCACTATCTCACCGCGGCCAACCTGATCTCGTGCGACAGCAGCGGCGAGCACGATTTCCAGAACAGCGGCACCCTCGTGTCGTTCGATCCCTGGAGCTACCGGTGCTGCCAGCACAACGTCGCCTTCGGCTGGCCCCGGTTCGCCGAGCACCTTTGGCTGGCCACTGCCGACAACGGCCTGGCCGCGGCGGTCTATGCGCCGTCGGCCGTCCGGGCCAAGGTCGCCGAGGGGGCCGAGGTCGAGATCTCCGAGGAGACGGCCTATCCCTTCGGGGACGAGATCCTGCTGACCGTCGCCTGCGACCGTCCCACGGCCTTTCCGCTCTATTTGCGGCTCCCGGGCTGGGCCCGGACCGTCCGGGTCGTCCTCAACGGACGTCCCCTCGAAGGGGACTTCCGGGGCGGCCGATACGCCGTCCTGCGCCGGACCTGGCGGCACGGCGACCAGGTACGGCTGGAGTTCGCGCCCGGGATCGAGGTCGTCCGCTGGCCGTCCGTGCGCGGCGCCGTATCCGTCCGGCGGGGGCCGCTCTGGTACGCGTTGCGGATAGGGGAGGAGTGGCGCAGATGCAGCGGCACGGACGATTGGCCGGCCACCGAGGTCCTGCCGACGACGCCTTGGAACTACGGCCTCGTGCTGGAGGGCGGCGTTGAGGAGAGCGGCATCCGGCTCGCGGCGCGGCGGTCCCCCGCCTACCAGCCTTTCGCGCCCGACGCGGCGCCCATCGTCCTCAGGGCCTGGGCCCGGCGCGTCCCGGGCTGGCGGCCGGAGGGGCGGATGGCCGGCCCGGTCCCGGCCAGCCCCGCCGAGGGGGAGGGGCCGGTCCTAGAGGTCGACCTTGTCCCCATGGGCTGCGTCCGGCTGAGGATCTCTTCCTTCCCGGTCGTCAAGCATTGACAGACCTTCGTTCCTTTCTATATAAGGAGGCGGGAACGACACTCCAGGAGGTTCGGATGTTCAAAGAATTCAAGGAATTCGCCATGCGCGGCTCCGTGCTGGACATGGCGGTGGGCATCATCATCGGCGGGGCGTTCGGCACGATCGTCTCGTCCCTGGTCGCCGACGTGCTGATGCCTCCGATCGGCATGCTCCTCGGCAAGGTCGATTTCGCCACCCTGGCCATCCACCTGTCCGACACCGTCGCCATCGGCTACGGCAAATTCATCAACGCGGTCATCAGCTTCCTCATCGTGGCCTTCTGCCTGTTCCTGATCATCCGGGCGATGAACCGGCTGAAAAAGAAGGACGAGGCCCCCGCGGCGGCCCCCTCGACCAAGGACTGCCCCTTCTGCGCCACGGCTATCCCGATCAAAGCGGTCCGCTGCCCCCACTGCACGTCGGAGATCAGGTAAGAGCGGGGCTCAGAAGGCTTCTTTGGCCGTCAGGTAGAGGCCGAAGCAGGCCTGGCCCCAAGCCAGGTCCAGGCGCAGGGTCGTGCCGTCGCGCTTATTGATCACGTAGCGGAGGCCCGTACCGGCCGAGAATTTAAGAGTTTCCAACCGGAAGCCGGCCCCTCCGGGGAAGAGGTCGGCCAGGCCGGCGAATCCCGCGACCCCGATCCTGTTCGTGATGAGGGCCCGGTATTCGGCCTGGAACGCCATAAGGCCCTTGTCCCGGAAGCGGCCCTTGTAATAGCCGCGTAGGAGCGATTCGCCGCCGATCTGGGCCAGCCGCTGGAAGGGAACGTCGCCCCCGGACGAATAGAGATAGGCCTGGACGGCCAGTACCCCGTCGGCCCCGACGGGCAGGTATCTCCGGAGATCGAGGACTATCCGGCTGAAGGTGAAGTCGCTTCCGGCCATGGCCCCGTAAGAATCGGCCGTGAACTGCGCGAAAGATCCCCGGCGGGGGAAGAGAACGGTGTCCCGGGTGTCCCAGTCCAGGCTGAGCCCGAATCCGGACAGCGTCCCGCCGCGGCTCCCGGCGATCCCGCCCGCGTCCAGGAGGCCGCCCGCCTCGACCTTCTCCATCGTCGTTCGCTCGAGATCGAACCGCAGCCCCGCGAAGAGCGAGCCGAGGAGGCGCCTTTTCACGCCGAGCTCGAGGACGAGCCTGCGGGGCGTGAAGGTCTCCTCAGCGGCGGCGGGCATGTCGCTGCCGACGCCGAAGAACTTCTGCGGGGTCCTCTCCCAGCGAAGCAGGCCGCCGATGTAGAGGTTGTTACGGTCGAGCGTGATCTCGGGCTTGACCATGACGCTGAACTGCTTGGCCATGTTGTAGCTGGCGTAGGCCCAAACGCTCGAGGTCCTCGTCTCCGCCTTGTGCCGGCCGGCCCGGAAGTTGACGACGCCGCCGCCGCCGAACGCCAGCTTGGTCTCGGGCGAGTAGTAGATGAAAGGCACCCCGATGAGCCTGGCCCTGTAGGTCTCGTCCTCTTTCGGGGGCTCCTCCGCGGCGGCCGCCGGGCGGGGCAGGGCGAGGGCCGCCGCCAGGAGCGCGATCGTGAATACGCGAGGTCGAGTCGTCATATCTTTGGTCTCGTCCGGGATATCATAATCCCCCGCCATCCCGCTGTAAACCCGCCGCCGCTTGACCGCGGCCGCGGGCCGGACTATCCTGCCGGGCGAGGACGCGAGCGTTGACGCCGAAACAGAGGATGGCCGCGGCGATGTCGGGAGCGCTTCCCGACCGGGTGCCGGCGATGTGCCAGATGAGCATCGGGCACATGCTCCTTCGGACGGGCATCCCGCCGTCGCGGTTTTGGCACTCCTCTACGGATGTCGCCGTAGGACTTCTCTCGATGCGGTCCCTCTACTGATTCGACGGGATCCTGGTCAGCCTCCACGGCCACCCG
>JBFYNT010000205.1:0-9923 GCA_041304225.1 Candidatus Aminicenantota bacterium | reverse complement strand
AGCGACCACCGACGGCGTCGTCCGGCCACCCTCCTCGTTCGGGATGACGGTCGTCTTTTCGCCTTCTTGGATGGCGACGACCGAGTTCGTCGTGCCCAAGTCGATGCCGATTATCTTACCCATGATGTCCTCCTGGTAATTTCAATTTAGCAAGACACTAATATATAATCTTAGCGTACTATTGTCAAGTATAAACACAAAGATTTTCTATTCCCTTATATAGCTATTTATATCAACGAGTTCTATATGATCAGGCCCTTGATCCCATCAAAGAAATGCCAGTAGATGGACTGAGCGTCCTTCTCGTTGTCGAAGGTCAGCTCGAGCTCCGATAGCGCCTTTCCGTCGCGCGTCCCGAAGAGATTCCTCAAAGGCAAGGCCAGGTACCATTGCCAGGCGTCGGCCATCTTCTTGAAGATCCCTCCAGAGCCGCCGTTCTTGGCCTTGACGGTCACGCGGAGACCGTTGTCGAAATCGAGGCTGAACCTCTTGGGCATGTCCCTCAGCTCGAGCGCCTCGAGGTCGTAATCGGCGGCGGTCGCGGGGGCCCCGGCCTTGGCCGGGTCCGTTTTAGCCGCCGGCGCGGGGACCTTGACCAGGGCTTCCTCCTCGCCCGGCTTGATGACGATCCGCGCCGGGGCCTTGAGCGTCGTCTTCTTGGTGAGCTCGACCGAGCCGGTGAAATCCGGCCGTCCCCAGAACCTCATCGACCGGAGGGGCCACGTCCGCAGGACCATGCCGCGGACCCTCAGCTCCAGCTTGCGGCCGAGGACGTCGAAGACGAAATAGAAATCCGACTCCTTGGCCAGCGTGTACTCGGACGCGAGCGAGCTCTGTTTCTTGGCCAGGGCCGCCCGGTCCGTCGCCGCCGCCGCGTCTCCGGAAGCCATCATCATGACCGCCACCGCCGTGACGAGCATCGTCTTTTTCATTTTTGATAACTCAGTAGATGTAGATCTTCGCGCCGACCGGGACCACCTTGAAGATGGCCTTGAGATCGTCGTCCCCGACCCGGACGCAACCGTGGGTGACGTTCCGGCCAAGGAGCCTCGTGTAGAGCGTCCCGTGGATGAAATACCCCTGCCCGAATCCCAGGGCGTAATCGCCCAGGGTGCCCGATTCGATCCGGTCCTCCATGGCTTTGGGGATGGTCTCCCCCTCCTCGATGAAGGCCCAGTCGGGCTTGACCCAGTAAGGATTGGTGATCTTCGATTTGACGATGAATTCGCCCCGGGGCGTGTCGAAGACCCAGCTGCGCTTCTTGCCGCCCGGCTCCTCGAGGACGACGCCGCTGCCGCAGGACACGACCGCCTCCCGCACGACCTGGGCGCCGTTCTTGAGGTAGAGCCGGTTCTCGGCCGTGTCGATGACGATGTAGACGCCCTTCGGCAGCAGTCCGGTCATCTTCTTCTCGAGCTGCTGGACGTTCCTCTCGGCTTTGGGCGCGTCCTTGGCGGCGACCGGTTCGTTCCGTCCGTCGCCCGGCCAGCCCGCGCCCTGCTTGAGCCCGATGAAATAGGCCGCCCCGACGACGGACAGGAAGCCCAGCCAAAGGAGGGCGGCCAGCGCGATGAGGATCCTTTTAATGGTCATGTCAGTTGTCCCGGATCGCTTTGATGACGTAGTTCTCGAGCTCCATCGTCCCGATGATCGTGACCGGAGTGCCGACCCCGACCAGGGCGTAGAGCTCGTCCATTTTGGCGTTGTCGAGCGAGACGCAGCCGCGGGTCAGGCTGTCCTGGCCTCCGCCGTGGATCTCGACGTCCCCCCCGATCGACGCCGACCGCGGGATCGACCCCCGGCCCTTTTCCCGGGCGAACCAGCGCCGGTCCTCGTCGTTGGGGTAGTTGATGAGCAAGGCCTTGTAGTAGAGGCTGGAGGGGATCTTGCGGACGATGGCGTAGCGCCCTTCGGGGGTGGCGTTGTCGCCCGCGTAACGCTTGTCGGCCAGGCCGTTGAATCCCAAGCCGACTTCGTAGCTCCGGTAGAGGCCGCCGTTCCGGTAGACCGCCAGCCGCCGCTCCAGCTTGCTGACGATGATGACGGTGATGCCGCGGCGTTTCGACTCGGCGATCGTCTCTTCGGCCGCCTGCTTCCAGGATTTGACCTGGTCGGGGTCGAGGTAGCGCGAGATATGGGAGACGACGGCTTTTTCGGCCTCGGCGGCCAAGGCTGAAGCGGCCTCGATCTTGACCGAGGCGGCGTCGAAATCCTTTCCCTCGACCAACGCATCGGCCTCGGCCAAGACTAGGGCCGCCCTGGACAGCTTCTTGCGGGCCTCGCCTCGCTCCACCAGGGACAGGGTCAGGTCGTCGAGGGTACGGAGGCGTTGCCGGACCGTCTCGGCCGCCTCGGAGACGGCGGCGGACTTGCGTGAGACGACCGTCTGGACGGTCGATTTGAGGGTATTGCCGGCGAGGAGGACCGCTTCGAATCGCCGGCGCACGCGTCCGTAGTCCCTGAACCACCCCAGCTTGAGGTTCTCCGCATCGAAAGTCGCCCGGGCGGATTTCAGGGACTGGACGTAGGCCGCGTGCTCCCGGCCGGCGAAAAGAGAAGCACCGGCCCTCCGAAGGTCCTGTTCCTGAAGGTCGGCTTCCAGGACTTCCGGAGGGACCGGCGCGGTTCGACAACCGAAGAGCAAAACAGCCAGTAACAGGACGGCTGTTCTGCGAAAGCTCAAGGTGCGGAGACTTACCGTCCCTTGACCTTGGCGATGGCGGCGTTGATCTGTTCGACGATCGCGGCGGCCTTGTCCTTGATGGCGGCAGCCTTGTCCTTGGCGCCGAAGTAGTCCTCGGCGGCCATGGCGGCGTCAACGTCGGCCATAGCGGTCTCGATGCCGGCCAGATCGGCCTTCATGGCCTCGATGTCGGCCTTGGTGCCCTTGCCCTTGGGAGCCTTCTCGAGGAGAGCCTTGGCCTCTTCGAACACGGTCTTGGCCTCACCGATGGCGGTCTCGGCGGCGGCCTTGGCCTCGGCGATCCGTCCGGGAATGAGGGCCTTGGCGGCGTCGGCGTCGGCAACGACCTTGTTCAGCATCTCCTTGGCGGGGCCGTACTTCTTGAAGAATTTCTTGGACTGGGCCGTGATGGCGTCGAGAGCGGCCTGCAGGTCGCCCTGGAGCTTGTTCAGCTCGTCCTTCGCGTAGACGCCGCCCTTGGCGTCGATGACACCCTGGATGGAAGCCTTGGCGGAGTCCATCAGCTGGGTGGGTTGCTTGGCGCAGCTCGTGAACGCGAACACGACGATGAGCGCCAGGGTCAGGCCTTTCACGATGTTCTTCATGATTTTACCTCCTTTAGGTATCACTTTATGATTAACGTGAGATAGGCGACGACGTGGGGAGCGTTGGTGTTCTTCTCCGATAGGACCGATAGACAAATACCTTTATTGTCAAATTTATACCACAAGGAGCGAATGGTTGTCAAATCGGAAGATAAAAAAGGGAGAGCGAGGAGAACGTCCATGTTCCGCCTCGCCCTCCCCCGTCGTTCCGTTCTCTAGGGGCCCGGGATCACTTGTCCGGGTCGACGATGATCCCTTCCCTCATCTTCTTCTGGACGTCCTCGCGGGCGGCGCGGATGATCTCCTCGGCCATCTTGAAGCGCACGTCGGCCGGGAAGTTGAACCGGGCGACGCCTTCCTCGATGGCTTTGGACCCGACGGCCACGGCTTCGCGCGGGAAGACCTCCCACTCGTCCATGTTGGGGATGATATATTCTTCGTGGATGCCCTTGTCCTCGGCCACTTTGGCCAGCTCGCGGGCGGCGGCGATGCACATGCCGTCCGTTATCGTCCTGGCCCGGACGTCCAGGGCACCCCGGAAGATCCCGGGGAAGCCGAGGGAGTTGTTGACCTGGTTCGGGAAGTCGGACCGGCCCGTCGCCACGATGCGCGCACCGGCTTCCTTGGCTTCCCAGGGCCAGATCTCGGGGATGGGATTGGCCTCCGCGAACACAATGGCGTCCTTGGCCATGGTCGCGACCCACTCCGGCTTGATCGTGCCCGGCCCGGGCGTCGAGACGCAGACGAGGACGTCCGCGCCGGCGATGGCGTCCGGGATACCGCCCTGCTTGCACTTGGGATTGGTCCGCAGGCACATATCCCACTTTTCTTTGAAGTTCTTCTGCAGGTTCTCCTTGTCCGCGCGGTCACGGTGCAGGATGCCCTTGGAATCCACGGAGAGCATGTTGGCGCCGTTGGCCCCGGCCAGCATGATCTGGTGGGCGATGTTGATGCCCGAGGCGCCGGCCCCGACGACGGTGACCTTGACCTCGGCGATGTCCTTCTTGACGATCTTGAGGGCGTTGATCAGCCCGGCCACGGTGACGCACGCGGTGCCCTGCTGGTCGTCGTGCCAGACAGGGATCTCGCACTTGGACCGCAGCTCGTCGAGGATCCGGAAGCACTTGGGCTGGCTGATGTCCTCGAGGTTGAAGCCGCCGAAGGACGGCTGGAGCGCCCGGCCGATGGCGATGATCTTGTCCGGGTCCTTCTCGTCGAGACAGATGGGGAAGGCGTCGACCCCGCCCAGGTACTTGTAGAGGATGCCCTTGCCCTCCATGACCGGCAGGCCGGCTTCGGGACCGATGTCGCCGAGCCCGAGGACGCGCGTGCCGTCGCTGATGACGGCCACCGAATTCCATTTGTTGGTGTACTCGTACGCCTTCTGCTTGTCGGCGGCGATCTCCTTGCAGACAGCCGCGACGCCGGGCGTGTACCAGATGGCGAAATCGTTGAAGTCTCGGACCCGGCACTTCAGGGCGGTGCCCATCTTGCCCTTGTAGAACCTTTGGAGCCTCGGGGCGTCCAGGGAAGGCTGGTGGGCCTTGGCCAACAGCTCTTCGACCGTCACTTTCTTCATGAACGAACCTCCTCGAAAATTGGAAGCCACATCATAAAGAGACGGGGGAAAAAAGTCAATCGTTTTCCGGCCCGGACGAGGGCACGAACGCGGTCGTCCGGCCGTCCCGGCGAAGCGTCCCGAACGGGTGCCGGAGCTCGTGGCTGAAGCCCAGCGTCCAGCCTTCAGCGACGGCCCGTTCGAGGAGGCTCTTCTTGTTGTCGAAGGTCGCCACGGGGTAGAGGTCGTAGCTCATGATGTACGGCAGGTCGATATGGGCCGCAGTGGGCACCGCGTCGGCCAGGAAAAAGAAGACGCGCCCGCAGGAAGAGACCTTGACGCCCATGTGGGCGGCCGTATGGCCGGCGACGACGACCGCCTCGACGCCGGGCGCGAGAGGCACGTCCCCGTCGAGGAGCGCCAGCCGGCCGGAGCCCTCCAGGGGCCGGAGACGGGCCGGGATGTAGCTGGGCTTGTCCCGTTCGACGGGACGCATGGCCTGCGCCCATTCCCCTCTCTGGACGGCGTAGCGGGCCCGGGGAAACGCCGGCGCCCACGTGCCCTCGGGCGTTCGGAGGGTATTCCCGCCGCAGTGATCGAAGTGGAGGTGGCTGTTGACGACGACGTCGATGTCAGCGGGGCCGAGGCCCATAGCGGCGAGACGGCCGAACAGTCCGGGGCCGCGCTCGATCGAGTAGAAGTCGGCGTGGCGCCGGGCGACGTCCGGGCCCACCCCGGTGTCGATCAGGAGCGTCGCCCCGGGCGTGCGGACGAGGTAGCAGTTGAGCGCCAGCGAGATCCTGTTCTCGGCGTCCGGGGCCGCCCGCCGGGCCCAGAGCGTTCTCGGGACGACGCCGAACATGGCGCCGCCGTCGACCCGGAAGGTGCCGTCGAGGATCCGAACGATCTCGGCGTCGCCGAAGGTGATGCGGTCGGCGGGCGGGATCATTCGGCGTCCAATCTCCTGGCCAGCCCGGCCCGGGAGGTCGAGGCCAGCCGGATCTCGCCCGTGTCCATGCGGATGGCGTCGACCGGGCAGGCCTCGACACAGAAGCCGCAGAAACAGCAGCGGTCCAGGTCGACGACGAAGCGGGCCGCTCGCTTTTGATCTTCGGGACCGTCGCCTTCGGCGGCCTCGACGGTGAGGCACTCGGACGGACAGACCGTGACGCAGAGCATGCAGGCGACGCAGCTCGGCTTCCCGTCGGGCCCGGGCCTGAGCCGGTGGAGGCTGCGGTGCCGGGACGAGAGCGTCTTCCGCTCCTCCGGGTACTGGATGGTCACCGCTCCCCTTCGCTTCGTCCGGACGCCGAAGAGCTTCAGCGTGTGGAAGGCCATGTTGACGAAGAAGTGGCGGGCGGTGATCCCCGCCCCCCTCAGGATCTCCTTCACGGCGCTCCAGGCGTTCCGCATGCGGCGCCTACCTCACCGCCAGGACGAGGCCCGTGGCCAGGATGTTGACGACCCCGAGGGGCACGAGGACCTTCCAGCCGAAGTCCATGACCTGGTCGTAGCGGAGCCGGGGGTAGGTCCAACGGGCCAGGATCTGGAGCCAGCAGAAGAAGAGGACCTTGAGGTTGAAGGCGAGGACGCGGAGGGCCGTGACGGCCCACGGGGCCATGGCCCACTTCCCTCCCCACGGGAAAGAGAAGCCGCCGTCGCCGAGCCAGGGCACCTGCCAACCGCCGAAGAACAGCGTCGTCGACAGGGCCGCGAGGACGATGACCTCGAGGAAATCGGCGAACATGAACAGTCCGAACTTGAGCCCGCCGTATTCCGTGTAGAAGCCGATGATCTCCGACTCGCCCTCGGGCATGTCGAAGGGCACGCGTTTGGTCCCGGCCATCCCGGCCAGGAAGAAGACCGCGAAGCCGAGGGGCTGGAGGCAGACGCCCCATCTCGGCAGGACGCCGAAGAGCCGTCCGCCCTGATGCGCGACCAGGGCCGAGAGACGGAGCGAGGGGAAGACCATGATCAGGCCGACGAGCGAAAGGCCGAGGGCGACCTCGTAGGAGACGAGCTGGGCGGCGCCGCGGAGGCTGCCGATCAAGGCGAAGCGGTTCGAAGAGGCCCAACCGCTGACCAGGATGCCGTATATGCCGAGACCGAGCATGGCCAGGACGAAGAGGAGCCCCGCGTCGAGGTCGACGACCTGGAGCGGGATGGCCCGGCCGAACAGGCGGACCGTGTCGCCGAAGGGGACGGCGACCATGGTCACGGCGACGCAGAAGAAGGACACGGCCGGCGCCAGTCCATGGAGCGCCCGCTGGGCGAAGGTCGGGGCGAAGTCCTCCTTGAAGAACATCTTGATCGCGTCGGCGAAGGGCTGGAAGAGGCCGAAGAGACGCAGGCCGAAGACCGAGGCCCGGTTGGCCCCGATGCGGTCCTGCATGACGGCGCTCTGCTTCCTCTCGACCCAGGTCAGGAAGAGGGCCAGGAGCAGTGTCCAGGTCATGGTCAGCACGACCTTGGCCAAGATGATGAGCGCGTCAGCAGACATCGGTCTCCCCCGTGTTCAAGCCGAGCCCGCGGGCCAGGCAGACCAAGACCTGGTACTCGGACGGGATGCCCCGGGCCGGCTCGACGGCTTTGGCGAACGTCTGTCGCAGGCCGTCGATATTGATGTATGTCCCTGATCTTTCATAAGGTACGGCCACGGGGACGACCAGGTCGGCCAGTCCGTCGAGGGCCCCGGCATGGCTGGTGATGACGAATCTCGCCGCGATCGGCGCCATGGCCCGGGCCAACGCATCGGCGGGGAAGCGGCCGGAGAGGTGCGGGCCGAAGAGGAGCAGGACATCCGTCGAACGAGAGAGCCTATCGAGGTCCGGAAGGCGCGGCGTGAATCCGGCCTCGCGGACGCCCCTGGCGTTGGGCACACGCTCGGCCGTGAGCAGGAACCCGTCCGCGGCTCCGGGCTCCGGGTCGGCGAAGAAGACACCCCCGATCTTCAGCCCGTCGACGAAGATCCGGCGGGCCAGGTCGAGCTCCTCGCAGGTCAGGGCGCTGTGGAGGACGACGGCGATCCGGTCCGGCCCGGCGGCGGCCCTCACGCGCCTCGCGATCTCCGCGACAGCCCCGTGCCAATCGGAGGGCGCGTCCGCCGACGAACCCCGGCCGGCGACCGGCAGCGCCCGGCCCTCATCGGCGTCCCGGCGCCCGGCCCGACCGAGGTCGCACATCCACCAGCCGTTGACGGCCGGGTTCTCGGCCGCCCGGACGCGGAAGACCCGGCGCTCGCCCGGACCGAGGGGATAGCCGATGACCGATTCGACGACCACGGCGCACCCCCGGCCGCAGCGCGGGCAGACCGAGGGCCGCCGCTCCAGGAACCAGGTCCTGGTCCGGAACCGGAAGTCGGTGTGGGTGATGGCCCCGACCGGGCAGATGTCGACGAGGTTGCCGGCGTAATTGTTGTCGATCCGGGTCTCCTCGTAGACGCCGATCTCGGACCGGACGCCGCGCTCGAAAACGCCCAGCTCGCCGGTGCCGGTGACCCGGCGCAGGAAGCGGACGCAACGCGTGCAGAGGATGCAGCGCTCGCGGTCGAGGACGAGCCCCCGGCCGAGCGGCACCAGTTTCTCCCTCCTCTCCTTGGCCTCGAGGAACCGGCCCGGAAAGCGGCCATAGGCGTCGTAATAGTCCTGGAGCCGGCACTCGCCGGCCTTGTCGCAGACGGGGCAGTCCAGGGGGTGCTCGGCCAGGAGGAACTCGAGGACGTCGCGCCGCGCGGCCCGTACGCGCGGCGTCGCCGTCCGCACGACCATCCCCTCGCGGACGGCCGTCGAGCAGGACAGCTCGAGCTTGGGCAGGCCCTCGATCTCGACCAGGCACATGCGGCAGCCGCCCACGGCTTCGAGGGCGGGGTGATAGCAGAAGTGCGGGATTTCGATCCCCGCTCCGGCGGCGGCCCGCAGGACGTTCGTGCCCTCGGCGGCGCGGACGGCCAGCCCGTCGATGGTCAGGGAGACCGTCTTCGTCCCGCTCACCGGGCGACCTCCCGCTCGAGCTCGTCCCGGAACTTCGAGACCAGGGCGTGGATGGGCAGGGCGGCCGCGTCGCCCATCGGGCAGAGGGTTCGCATCTTCATCCCGCCGGCCAGGTCGAGGATGAGGTCGAGGTCCGCGCTCCGCCCCCGGCCCGCGGCGATCCGGCGCACCGTCTTGTGGATCCACGAGGTCCCGATCCGGCACGGCGCGCACTGCCCGCACGACTCGTGGGCATAGAAGCGGGCGATGACCGCCAGGACGTCGAGGATGCGCGTGCGGTCGCCGATGACGATGACCGCAGCGGAGCCGATCATGGAACAGGCCTGGGCCAACGACTCGAAATCCATGGGCGTCTCGAGCTCGTCGGCCCGCAGCAGCGGCGCCGAGAGCCCGCCCGGAATGACCGCCTTGACCGCGACGCCCTCGGGCGGGCCGCCGGCATGCTCCCAGACGACCGCGCGCAAGGGCGTTCCCGTGGGTAGCTCGTAGAGCCCGGGACGCCGGACCGCGCCGCTGACCCCGAAGAGCCGTGTGCCGCAATCCATGGGCCGGCCGAAGGCCGTGAACCAGTCCGCGCCGCGGGCGATGATCGGGGGCACGCTGGCCAGCGTCTCGACGTTGTTGATGACCGTCGGAGCCCCGAAAAGGCCGACGACGGCGGGGAACGGCGGCTTGAGCCGCGGCTGCCCGCGCCGGCCCTCGATCGACTCGAGGAGGGCGGTCTCCTCCCCGCAGATATAGGCCCCCGCACCGAAATGGACGATGACGTCGAGCGAAAAGCCCGTGCCGAAGATGGCCGGGCCGACGAAGCCCCGGCCGCGAGCCTCGTCGACGGCCTCCTGGAAGCGGCCGGCGATGCGCTCGTATTCGCCGCGGATGTAGACGACGGCCGTGCGGATGCCGACGGCGTAGGCGGCGATGATCATGCCTTCGAGGAGTCGATGAGGATCACGGACCAGGATGGCCCGGTCCTTGAACGTCCCCGGCTCGCCCTCGTCGGCGTTGACGCAGAGATACCGCGGGCCGGGACGGTCCTGCGGGACGAACGACCACTTCACGCCCGCCGGGAAGCCCGCGCCTCCCCTGCC
>JBFYNT010000204.1:0-8394 GCA_041304225.1 Candidatus Aminicenantota bacterium | reverse complement strand
CACCCCCTGGCCGCGCGGTCGGTCCGGAAAGACGCAGGCCGGCGTGGCCTCGGCAATATCCGGTCCATTCTCGGGACCGATCTGGCGGACCTTCCGGGAGAAAGCGTCGACCTGACGTTGGTGTACGACGTTCTCCATGACCTGCTTGAGCCCGGCCCGGTCTTGTCCGAGCTGCACCGGGTTCTCAAGCCCGGGGGCGTCCTCTCGGTCAGCGATCATCATCTGAAAAAAGAGCCCCTGGTATCCTTGATCACCGGCGCCGGCCTGTTCCTCTTCGCCGGCGGCACTCGGCGGACGTTCCAGTTCCATAAAAAGGAGACGAGCGGGGCGGTGTCATGATCCTTGCGGTCGCCTCGGGCAAGGGAGGGACCGGCAAGACGACCGTGTCCGTGAACCTGGCCCGGGTCTTCGGTCCCGGAGTTCAGCTTCTGGATTGCGATGTGGAGGAGCCGAACGCCCATCTCTTTCTCGCGGGGGTCCCGACCGGGACGGAAACCGTCTCCATCCCGGTGCCTCAGGTGGACGAGGCCCTCTGCGACGGCTGCGGCGAGTGCGGCCGGATCTGCGAATACCACGCCATCGTCTCGTTCGGGGCCGCCGCGCTCGTCTTTCCCGAGATGTGTCACGGCTGCGGAGGCTGCGCGAAGGTCTGCCCCAAGAAGGCCATTCGCGAAGTCGACAACCGCATCGGAGTGATCCAAACGGCCCAGGCGGAGAACATCACGCTCATCCAGGGCCGGCTCGACGTCGGCGTGGCCATGTCGCCGCCTCTGATCCGGGCGGTGAAGGCCCGTCTGCGAAAGGGGCTGCCCGCGATCCTGGACGCGCCTCCGGGAACGTCCTGCCCGGTGATCGCGACGCTCCGGGACGCGGACTTCGTGGTGCTCGTCACGGAGCCGACGCCCTTCGGCCTGCACGATCTCAAGCTGGCCGTGGACATGGTGCGGGAGCTGCGGATCCCGTTCGGCGTGGTCGTCAACCGGGTCGGGATCGGTGACGACCGGGTGCGCCTGTTCTGCGGGAACGAGGGCATCCCCATTCTCCTGGAAATTCCGGATGACCGGAGGATCGCCGAGGCCTATTCGAGAGGCGAGCTCATCGTCGAGGCCCTGCCGGAGTACATCGCCCTGTTCGAAAGGCTCCGGGAGGCCGTCCTGGAGCGGCGTCCGGGCCGGGGGATCTCCCCATGAAGGGGGCGCGGAGGGTACGGCGCCCCGGGGAGCGACCGTGATGCGGGAACTGGTCGTCATCAGCGGCAAGGGCGGGACGGGCAAGACCAGCCTGGCCGCCTCGTTCGCCTTGCTGGCGGAGCGTCCGGTCGTCGCCGACTGCGACGTGGACGCGGCCGACCTGCACCTCGTTCTGTCGCCGCGAGTCCTCGAGCGCCATGAGTTCCGCAGCGGGCACGAGGCCGTCATCCGGCCGGAGGCCTGCACCGGCTGCGGAGCCTGCCTGGAGCACTGCCGGTTCGGGGCGGTGCTGACGCCCGCGGTCCAGGACGGGCGGCCGGGTTCGGGCCGGGCGCTGATGGGCTGCTCGGACTGCGCCTACTGTGAGCGGTCCTGCGATTCGCGGACGAACGCCATCATCGGCGAAATGAGCGCGTCCTTGGCCGAGGGCCGGCCGGCCGCCTACGCCATCGATCCGGTCGCCTGCGAAGGCTGCGGCGTGTGCGTCCGGTTCTGCCCGGAACAGGCCATCGATTTCCCGGAGCGCCTCTCGGGAGAATGGATGGTGTCGGAGACACGGGTCGGGCCGATGGTCCACGCCCGGCTGGGTGTCGCGGCCGAGAATTCCGGCAAGCTGGTCTCCCTGGTCCGGCGCGAGGCCCGGCGCATCGCCGAATCGGGGGACCATCCTTGGATCATCGTGGACGGACCGCCGGGGATCGGTTGTCCGGTCATCGCCTCGGTGACGGGCGCGTCGCTCGTCCTGGCCGTCACCGAGCCCACGGTCTCGGGCGAGCACGATCTGGAGCGGGTCCTGTCCCTGACGCGGCACTTCGGCATACCGGCGGCCGTCTGCGTGAACAAGTGGGACCTCAACCCCGGGATGACGGAGCGGATCGAGGACATGGCCCGGCGGGCGGGCGTTCGGGTGGTCGGCCGCATCCGGTATGACCGGGCCGTGACCTTGGCCCAGATGCGGGCGCTGTCCGTCGTGGAGACCGAAGCCCCCTCGGCCGGGGACATCCGGAGAGTTTGGAACGAACTGGGATCATAGGAAAGGATCGGCAATATGGCGGAGACACCGAACGGCGAAAAGAAGACCTGCGACACCTGTAGCGACACGGACTGCGCGGCCTCCCGGCGCAAGACAGACGAGAGCCCGGAGGAATTCCAGGATCGACGGAAGCTGCGATCACGCCTTTGCCGCATCGCGCATAAGGTCGTCGTGCTCTCGGGCAAGGGAGGCGTCGGCAAAAGCACGGTGGCCGTGAGCCTGGCGGCGGCCCTCCTGAGGTCCGGGATGCGCGTCGGGCTGCTCGACATCGATATCCACGGCCCGAGCATCCCGACCATGCTGGGCCTCGAGCGGGAGAAGATCCAAGGCGGCGAGGACGGACTGGTTCCCGTCGACCTCGACGGGCTGAAGGTCATGTCCCTGGGCTTCTTGTTGGGCGACCCGGATGACGCGGTGATCTGGCGGGGCCCGATGAAGATGGGGGTCATCAAGCAGTTCCTCACGGACGTGGCCTGGGGCGATCTGGACTGCCTGGTCATCGATTCCCCGCCGGGGACCGGGGACGAGCCGCTTTCCGTTTGCCAGCTGATCGGCACGCTGGACGGCGCGGTGATCGTCACGACCCCGCAGAGGGTGGCGGCCGTGGACGTGCGGAAGTCCATCACGTTCTGCCGTCAGCTCGGAGTCCCGGTCCTCGGGGTCGTGGAGAACATGAGCGGATTCGTGTGCCCCCAATGCGGCGAGGTCACCCAGATCCTGCCGTCCGGCGGCGGAAAACGCATCGCCGAGGACATGCGCGTCCCATTCCTGGGGGCCGTGCCCATGGATCCCGGGATCGCCGCGGCCGGCGACAGAGGCGGGGCCCTGCTCGGTCAGGATCCCAACGCTCCGATGGCCCGGGTCCTGAGCGAGGTCGTCAGACGCGTCGCCGGGCCTCCGGCCGGGGCGATATCCAAAAGCGGGGGGGCCGGAGAAAAATAGGGATTCGGCCGGAGCGATGCCAGAAAAAAGCCGGGAAATGCTATCATGGCGGCCTTGACATCCGCGGCCAGGCCATAGGCCGGCGGATAATGAAATCCGTAGAGGAGAACACTCATGAAGATCGCGATCCCTTTGGCCGGCGGGAGGCTGGCCATGCATTTCGGACACTGTGAGCGCTTCGCTCTCGTCGACGTGGACCCCGCGGAAAAGAAGATCCTCGGCCGTGAGGACATCGACGCGCCTCCGCACCAGCCGGGCCTGCTGCCCCCCTGGTTGGCGGAGCGCGGCGCGACCCTGATCATCGCCGGCGGCATGGGCCAGCGGGCCCAGGGCCTGTTCACCGAACACGGCATCCAGGTGATCGTCGGCGCCCCCTCCGATACCCCCGAGCGCCTGGTCGGCGATTATCTGGCCGGGACCCTCCAGGCGGGGGAGAACGTCTGCGACCATTGAGAAGGAGTCCTCTTTGAAACACCATTTTGAGAACCCGGAAACGGCCGTCATCCACGCCGGGCAGGAACCGGATCCCGTTTACGGCGGCGTGTCGGTCCCCATCTACCAGTCGTCCACCTTCGCCTTCGCCAGCGCCGAGCAGGGCGCGGCCCGGTTCGCCGGGACGGAGAAGGGCTTCATCTACACCCGCATCGCCAACCCGACCATCCGGGCCCTCGAAGAGAGCCTGGCGACGCTCGAGGGCGGCTTCGACGCCTCGGCCACGGCCACGGGCATGGCCGCCGTGACCACGATCTACACGGCCCTGCTCGACAAGGACGCCCATGTCGTCGGCACGGCCTCGATCTACGGGCCCTCGAGGACGGTCCTCGAGAACGAATTCTCGCGCTTCGGCGTCCGGTCGGACTTCGTGGACACGTCGGACATCCGCAACGTGGAGAAGGCCCTGCGCCCCGAGACGAAGCTGCTGTTCGTCGAAACCCCGGCCAATCCGACACTGGCCCTGACCGACCTCAAGGCCTGCGCCCGGCTCGCCCGCGAGCGCGGTATCATGCTCGTCGTCGACAACACCTTCTCCAGCCCGCTGCTGCAGCGTCCGCTCGACCTGGGGGCCGACGTGGTCATGCACAGCCTGACCAAGTTCATCAACGGCCACAGCGACGTCGTCGGCGGCGTCATCATCGCCCGTGATGAGACGCTCCATAAGCGGCTCCGCAAGGTCCTCGTCCTGATGGGCGGAACGATGGACCCCCACCAGGCCTGGCTCGTGCTGCGCGGGGTCCGGACGCTGGCGCTCAGGATCGAGAAGAGCCAGGCCAACGCGGCCGCGCTGGCCCCCTGGTTGGCCGCCCACCCCAAGGTCGCCTGGGTGAACTACCCGGGGCTCGCGAGCCACCCCCAGCACGCCCTGGCCAAGGAGCAGATGAAGGGCTTCGGCTCGATGCTCTGCTTCGGCCTTCGCGGCGGTTATGAAGCCGGGCGGAAGATGATCAACGCGGTGAAGCTCTGCACGCTGGCGGTCTCGCTCGGCGGCATCGAGAGCCTCATCCAGCACCCGGCCAGCATGACCCACGCCGGACTGCCGAAGGAGCACCGGGAGATGGCCGGCATCACCGACGACCTCATCCGGCTGTCCGTCGGCTGCGAGGGCATCGAGGACATCCGGGCCGACCTGGCCCAGGCGCTGGACAAGGCCTGAGATCGCTTTGACTTGATACGGCGCCGAAAGTAAAATGCTCCTCTATCCCGCCGATGAAGGAGGAATCGTCATGAAGCCATCCCGCCGGTTCTTGACCGCCGTCCTGCTCGCCCTCGCCATCTCGGGGACGGGCCTTCACTCCCAGGCCCCGAGACAGGCCGCCGCGCCCCAGACCGACGAGGCCAAGATCCTCGAGGCCATGCACCTCATCCAGAGCCAGCCGCTCTACAACTACGTCGTCGAGCTCGTCTCCGAGAAATACGGCGGCCGGCTGACCGGGACGAAGGACTACGAGGCCTGCGTCGAATGGGTCGAGTCGCTGCTCAAGGGCTGGGGCGTCGAGCCCGGCGGCGAGAACGGGACCTACCGCCAGCTCTTCCCGAACCCCTACACGACCGTCTTCCCGGGCGGCGTTTGCGAGCTGAACATCCTGGCCGGCAAGGACGGCGTCGTCAAGAAATCCTATCAATACGAGGACGAGTTCATGCCCGGCGGAACGACCGGCACCGGCAAAGTCACGGCCGAGGTCGTCTACGTCGGCTACGGCATCACGGCGCCCGAGCTCGGCTACGACGACTACAAGGGGGTCGACGTCAAGGGCAAGATCGTGCTCCTGGAGAGCGAGGTCCCGGTCGGGCCGGGCGAGAAGACGCTCGAGCTCTTCAAGAAGTGGCGGCCCTATTCCTTCCACCAGTACAAGCTCAAGAACGCCGCGGCCCACGGAGCGGCGGGGATGATCTACAACTACGGGCCCATCGGCAATCCCAACAACGCCTACGTCGAGGGCTTCGTCTACCACCACGTCGGCGCGGCCGTCGTCGCCGACGTCTTCGCCGGGACGGGACGGGCCCACAAGGACGTCGTGGCGGCCATCCGCAAGGACTTCAAACCCCAGTCCTTCGCCACGGGCAAGACGATGACCATCAGCAATAAGAGCGAACATCACCCCGACGGCGTCGGCATCAACCTCCTCGGCAAGATCACCGGGAGCGATCCCGTCCTCAAGGACGAGGTCATCATCGTCGGAGGCCATCTCGACCATCTGGGGCGACTGTGGAAGCTGCTGCCGGGCGCGAACGACAACGCCACGGCCGTGGCCGTGACCCTGGGCGTGGCCGAAGCGATGGCCAAGTGCGCCGTCAAGCCCAAGCGGACGGTCGTGTTCTTCTTCTTCGGCAGCGAGGAGCAGAGCGAGGACCAGGGCACCGAGGGCTCGCACTACTATACGGACCACCCGATCTACCCGCTCGACAAGACGGTCGTCTTCATGAACATGGAGGGGCCGGGCTCCGGCGACAGGATCTCGGCTTCGGGCGGGACGACCTATCCCAAGTTCTGGGAGTTCGTCGAGAAGGCCAATAAAGGCTTCGTCCACCGCGTGCTCAGCACCGGCCCGGCGTCCTATCCGGCCCGGCCGCGCCAGGATTCGGCCTGGTTCTTCTGGAAGGGCGTGCCCTCGCTGACCTTCGGGTCCGATGGCGGACCGCAGTCGCCCCTGCCGACCTATCACAACACCCGGGACAACCTGAGCCTCATCACGCCCGAGATCATGGAGGACATCGCCCAGCTCCTGTTCCTGACCATCATGGACATGAGCGACGAGCCGGTCTTGAATTTCCGGCAGAACTGAGAGGGCGAAGATCGGCCTCCCCTCGCCGAGGAGGGGCCGGTCACGTCCTTGACAGGCCGCTCTGGGGGGGCCTATTCTGTCTTTGCGGGGTGGTTTCCAAGGGAAGGGAGGCTGACATGTCCCGGAACAAGAAGATGATATTCCTCTCGGCGGCGCTGATCCCCGCGGCCCTGGGTCTCGGCGGAGCCGTAATCGCTTCGGCCGACGCGCCGGCCGGACCCATGCTGAGGTTCACCGTCCTTTACGACAACTACGTCCACCGGGAAGGGACGAAAGCGGACTGGGGTTTTTCCTGCCTCATCGAAGGGGCCGAGAAAACCATCCTGTTCGACACCGGGACCAAGCCCGAGATCCTGATGCACAACGTCGAGGCCCTGGGCGTCGATCTCAAGAAAGTGGATCTCGTCGTGCTGAGCCACGCCCACGGAGACCACACGGGCGGATTGCCCGCCGTCCTGGAACGGAATCCCGACGTCGACGTGCTCTTTCCCGTTTCCTTCCCGCCCGAATTCGGGCTGAAGGTCGCCGGGGCGGGAGCCCGGCCGCGGACGGTCGACAAGCCTATCGAGATCTGCCGGAACGTGTATCTGACGGGCGAGATGGGGGAGGCGATCAAAGAGATGTCGCTCGTCGTCGACACCCCCGGCGGCCTGGTCGTCGTCACCGGTTGCTCCCATCCGGGCATCGTCGGTATCCTCAAGCGGGTCAAAGAGATACGGGCCAAGCCGATCCACCTCGTCTTCGGCGGTTTCCATCTCGGCAACATGCCGGACGGCGATGTCCGGAAGATCATCGACGCCTTCACGGAGCTGAAAGTCGAGCGGTGCGGGGCCACCCACTGCACAGGCGACCGCGCCATCGCCCTGTTCCAGTCGGCTTTCGGGGAGCGGTATCAACCCATCGGGACCGGACGGATCATCGAGGTCCCCGGATCCTGATCGGGGGGTGTTTTGGACATATCCGCGCAGAGAAGGGGACGCTTCAGGTCCCTGATCAATGTCGTGCTCGGCTTCGCCCTGGTCGGGCTGATGTTCGCCGCCGCCGGGACCTTCGTTTGGCCGGCCTTATGGATCCTGCTGGGATTCTACTTCCTGGCTACGGGAGGTTGGATGCTCTGGCTCAAGCGCCGCGATCCCTCACTGCTCAAAGAGCGGATGACGGGCCGGACGCGGCCGGATGTCAAGACCTGGGACAAGAAGATCATCCGGGCTTACACCGTCCTCCTGTCGATCATGCTCGTCGTCGCCCCCCTCGACGCCGTCCGGTTCCGCTGGTCCCGCGTGCCCGTCCTCATGCAAGCGCTCGCCCTCCTAGGGCTGTTCGCCGCCTGGGGCCTCGTGATAGCGGCCTTCCGCGTGAACGCCTTCCTGGCCGAGTGTGTGAGGATCCAGAGCGAAAGGGGCCACACGGTCTGCACGACGGGCCCGTACCGGATCGTGCGCCACCCCATGTACGTGGGCGTTATCCTCACCGTCCTCTGCATCCCGGTCCTGCTCGGCTCGCTCTATGCCCTCATCCCGGCGGCCCTCATCGCGGCGCTCTTTATCCTGCGGACGGCGCTCGAGGATCGGACGCTCCGTCAAGAGCTCCCGGGATACGCGGAATACGCCCGGGACGTTCGCTGGAGGCTCGTTCCGGGGATCTGGTAGGCCGCCGGGAAGGCGGGATCACGTCAGATGTGCAGCTCGACGACGTCCTCGTCGGAGAGCACGTAGTCGCGGTTGACCCGGAGGCCGTCGAGACCTGACGCGTTCCAGACCCGGGCGTACTGGAGCTTCTCCGCGAAGTCCTTATGGACGGCCTTGGCCATGTCCATCACGGTGCTGCCGGTCCTGAGCGCGAAGGGCGAATCCGTCTCGGCCTTCTTGCCGGGGATCTTGCTGTAGACGCGGACGACCCGGAGGAGCCCGAAGACGGCCCGGCGGAGGGCCTCGAGGCCGCGTCCCGA
>JBFYNT010000203.1:0-8881 GCA_041304225.1 Candidatus Aminicenantota bacterium | reverse complement strand
CAACTACGAGTCGTTCGGGATCGAGGCCTATCTCCTGCGTCCGGAGTTCTCGCTGAAGATCTTCGTGGCCTACATCGCCATCCTGGGCCTCCTCTGCTTCCTTTCGGGGATCTTCCCGGCGCTCCGGGCCTCGCGGGCCAACCCCATCGAATCGCTGCGCTACGAATAGAGGACCATCATGATCGAGCTCGAAGGCATCACCAAGGTCTACCGGACCGGAAGCCAATCGCTGGAAGCCCTGCGGGGCATCTCGCTGGCGATCGGCAAGGGCGAATTCGTCTCCATCATGGGCCCGTCGGGCTCGGGCAAATCGACGCTGATGAACATCGTCGGCTGTCTGGACACGCCGACCGGGGGCGCCTACGTTCTCGACGGCGAGGAGGTCGCCGGGCTGACCTTCGATGAACTGGCGGCCGTGCGCAACCGCAAGATCGGGTTCGTCTTCCAGAACTTCAACCTCCTGCCCTACGCGACGGCCTGGGAGAACATCGAGCTGCCGATGCTCTTCGACGGCAAGAACGGACGGAAGCGGCGCGAGCGGGTGACCGAGCTCCTCAACGCCGTCGGGCTCTACGACTGGCGCGAGCACCGGCCCACGGAGCTCTCGGGCGGCCAGCAGCAGCGCATCGCCCTGGCCCGGGCCCTGGCCAACGATCCGCCCATCCTGCTCGCGGACGAACCGACCGGGAACCTCGACTCCAAGAGCGGCGAGGAGATCATGGCCATCCTGGTCGAGCTCTGGAAAGGCGGACGGACGATCGTCATGGTGACCCACAACGACCATATCTCCGCCCGGTCCGAGCGGACCATCAGGCTCTTCGACGGCCAGGTCGTGGCCTAGCGAGGCCTGGCGGGCCGGGACGGATTGACACCGCCCGGAACGGGGGGCTATGATCCTGCCATGAGAAAGCCATCGCTCTTCGCCATCGCCGCGTTCGCGGCGCTCGCGGCGGCCGTCGCGCTCCCGGCCGCCGCCCAGGAGCTGACCTGGCCGCAGTTCCGGGGCTTCGACGTGCCCTATGTGCCCACCCCGCCCGAGGTCGTCGACGAGATGCTGCGCCTGGCCGGCGTCCGGTCCGGCGACATCCTCTACGACCTCGGCTGCGGCGACGGCCGGATCGTCATCGCGGCGGCCAAGCGCTACGGGGTCAAGGCCGTGGGCATCGACATCGATCCGGTCCGCGTCGCCGAGAGCAACGCAAACGCGGCCGCGGCCGGGCTCGCCGGCCGGGTCCGGTTCGTCCAGCAGGACCTCTTCGAGGCCGACTTCCGGGAGGCCACCGTCGTCACCATGTACCTGCTGAACTCGGTCAACGTGCGCCTGCGGCCCAAGCTGTTGTCCGAGCTCAAGCCGGGCACCCGCCTCGTTTCGCACAGCTTCGAGATGGGGGAGTGGCGGCCCGACAGAACGGTCGAGGTCGCCACGTCGTTCGACGACCGCCGGGACGTCCACTTCTGGGTCATTCCGGCCAACGTCACCGGACAGTGGGACTGGGATGTTCCCGTGGGCCGGCGGAAAAGGCACGTCACGCTCCGGGCGACCCAGGAGTTCCAGGTCGCGGACGCGGCGGGCACGGAGGACGGGCGGCCGCTCACGGTCGGAGGCATCGTGGTTTCGGGCGACCGGATCACCTTCCGTATCGACACCGCGGCCGACGGCAAGGACGTCTCTCTCCTCTTCGAAGGCCGGGTCCAGGGCGACGCGATCGTGGGGACCGTCAGGCCGGCCGGCAATGCCAAAGCGGCCGCCGTCGTCTGGAAGGCCGTCCGCGATCCGAAGACGGTCACGGTCATCGCCAAGTAGAACGGGGGACGATCGAGGGTCGCGCTCTCAATCGAGGGTGAAGGCCCGCGAGGATAGGGCCATCAACGCGACCAGGCCGGGGTCGAGATCGGCCAGGCGGGCGCCCTTCGCGGGCAGGCCTTTCTCCAGCCGCCGGCTGAGCTTCTCCAGGTAGGAAAAACGGACCGGGGATCCCCGCTTCGCCCGCCGGACGAACCGGCCGCGGAAATACTCCCTGTGCTTGCCCACCGATCCCCTGAACATGAGCGCCAGACCGCCCTCGATGGCGTCGCAGAGCGCGAGCCTCGCCGGCGTCGCGCCGCGCCGGGCCCGCCCGACGACGGCGGCCAGGTAGTTCTCGAGGCGGGCGGCGACGGCTTCCCGGCCGGCCCGGCCGTCCGCTTCGGTGAACAGCGTCCGATGCCCGCCGCGCGAGTCCTCGGCGATGTCCTGGAGGTCGTCGGCCAGCTGGAGGAACGTGCCGAAGCCGAAACAGAACTCCTCGTCGGCGGGCCGCAGGCCGCCGGCCACGAGGTAGCCGTCGGCGAGGACCGATGTGCCGCCCTTCTCCAAGCTGATAGCCAGGATATCGTCCGGCGAGACGGCCGCGCCCGGCTTCTGCTGGAGCAGGCTCTTGACCTGGGCGTTATAGATGGCCAGGAGCGAGCCGTAGACGCCGGGGAACCCGGGACGCGGGAAACGGCGCTCGATGAGCCGGACGAGCGAGAGCAGCCGGGCTTCGCTCGGCGTGGCGGCCTCGAGGCCGGCCCCCTCCAGCCAATCCCGCAGCTTGGCGAGCAGGGCCCGCTTGCCCGACTCCGGCGTCCCCGCGTCGTCGAGAACGTTGTCGAGGTAGGGATAGACCATGCTGTAGGCGAAGACGGCGTCGTCGTGTCCGACCGGTAGGCCCTGGTCGAACTGGAGCGAGTTCATGATCCAGACGTTGCGCAGGGCCTGGTAGGCCGAGTTCAGGCCGAGCGTGGGGTCGAAGTCGCGGGCGGCGCCGAGGAACCGGCGCGTCGCGTCGATGAACCGGGCGTCGTAGACGGAATCGAGGGGCAGGGCGATGAGCCCGAGGAGCCGCTTGAATCCCGGCTTGAGGCCGCCGGCCACGGCTTCGAGGCGGGCGGCGTCGAGCGATCCGTCGAGGAAGGCGGTCCGGAGCTCTTCGGAGGAGAGCCGCCCGACGAGGACGGAGAGCTCGCGCTCGACGGCCCGCTTTTCGGCGCGGGAGTAGCGCTTGCGCGGCGGGCGGGGCTCGGCCGAGGCCTCCCGCCAGAGGGCCTCGTGAAGGCGGACCAGCTCGTCGATCCGGCCGCCGAGGGGGCCGACGCGGGCCGAAAGGAACGGGGTGATGTCGCTCATGGTCGTCGCGTTCCCCGATTATAAGGCAAAACCGGCCGGCCGGGAACGAATTCCGTTGACACCGCGGCGACCGGCTTCTATCATGCCGCGCGAGGGGATCTCCGGAGGGAAGGCTATGACGCTTGCCGATGCCGCCGCCGTGTTGGGGACGCTGGGGATCGAGCTCGTCCGCCTGCGTCCCGACCTGCCGCTCGCCGGGAGCCCCGAGAGGTGTCTCGAGCGGTCGGCTGGCGAGGACTCCCAAGGGCGGGTGTGGATCGTCGAAAGGCATGACGCACCGGCGGCGGCGCGCAAGCAGGAGATCGCCGTCGCGGTGGCTCACGTCGCCGGCCGCCTTCCCGAGGTCAGGCCCTGGCAGGCTTTCGCGCCCGGCCGGTACGTCGCGGAGCGCGGAGGCGGAGCCTGGCTGGTCTCGGCGTTCATTCCGGGGACACCGCTCGACCGCCCCGCTTACGCGTTCGAAGGCTGGCGGGGCGAGGCCCTGGCCGACCTCCTCGTCCGCTTCCGGGCCGCGGCCGCCGGAGCGCCGCGGGGCGGAGCGGATGCCGACTTTTCCCTGGCCGCCTTCGTGCGCGACCTGCTCGGCAAGATCGGCGACCGGAACCGGCCCCTCTTCGAGCGGGTCTATCCGGCCGTACTGCGGCTCGAACGCCACCTCTTCGGCCGGCTCGCCGAGATCCCCGCCGTTTTCTGCCACGGCGACTTCCATCCGCTGAACGTCATCTGGTCTCAGAACGGCATCGAAGCCCTCATCGACTTCGAGTTCTGCGGCTACCGGCCGGAGACTTACGACGCGGCGGTCCTAGTCGGTTGCCTGGGAATGGAAGACCCGAGGGGCCTCACCCGGGACCTGGTCGGGAACCTGATCCACCGCCTGCGCGAGCGGGCCGGCTACTCCGGGGCGGCCTGGGAGTCGTTCGCGGACCTCGTGCTGGCCCTGCGCTTCGCCTGGTTGTCCGACTGGCTGAGGCGGGACGACCGGGAGATGATCGACCTCGAGGCGGTCTACATCGGCCTGCTTCTCGACCGACGGGAGGCCTTGGAGAAGGCCTGGGCCTGATCAGTGGGTGACGGCCGTGGGGATGCCGCCGCCGTTCTTCTCCGCGTAGAGGTGCTTGATCAGTGAGAGGAGCGTCTGCGAGATGCTGTGGAGGAACTCGATGCCGCTCTCGAAGAGGTCGTCGTCCTCCTCGCACTTCTTGGTCCACTTGACCTCGCCGTCGACCTTGATGGACTGGTGGGTCCGCTCGAGGTCGATGACGATCCGGACGACGCTGCCGACGGGGAAGTAATGGGGGGTGCAGATCCTCGCTCCGGACAGGGAGATGTCGTGGGTGTGGGCGTTGATGCCGTGGCCGTAGAGCGCCTCCGCGCTCTCCGACGTCGACTTGATGAAGACCGTGTTCCGTTCCGTGAAGCGCTTGTCTTTGCGATTGTCCATCTTTCCCGTCCTCCGAGCGAGGTTAGCGTCTCAATACGTGACGATTTTCGTCCCGGGGTCGGGAAGGGTCAATCACCCCTAAGGGTGATTCGGGAGGTGATATCTCACCCCCTCGCGACCGGAGAGGGGGGTGGGGCTTAAGACCGGCGCGAGAGGCTGTAACCGAGAAGGCTCAGCAGGAGGTCCCGGTGCCGTTCGGCGACCGGCAGGCGGCGGATGCGCCCGGCGGCCCGGCGCGCCAGCCCGGCCGCGACCTCGAGGACATCGGCCCGGACGCCGAGGCGTTCGGCCTGGTCCCGGACGAAGCGGACGTCGTCGTCGGAGGCGTCACCGCGGCCCAAGACGGACTCGAGCCGGCGCCGCTCGGCGCCGGAGGCCCGGGCCGCGAGGCCCTGGGAGAACAGGGTCTTCTTCCCTTGGCGGACGTCGGATCCCACGGGCTTGCCCGTGGCCGAAGCGCTGCCGAAGAGCCCGAGCTCGTCGTCCTTGATCTGGAACACCAGCCCGAGGTCCTCGCCGAGACGGTCGAGCGCCGGCAGGGCCCGGGCCGGACCGCCGCCCAGGACCCAGCCCGCGGCGAGCGGCAGGGAGAAGGAGTAACGCGCGGTCTTGTAGCGGTAGATGTCCAGGATATCGCCTTCACGGAGGGCGCGGCGGCCCGAACCGGCCTCGATGTCGAGCATCTGGCCGAGGCCGACGAGGCCGAACTCGGCCGCGAAGAGCCTCTGGACCCGGGCCGCGCGCCGCGGCGGGCCGGGCAGGCCGGCCAGCGCCTCGAAGGCCAGGAAGATGGCGATCTCGCCGGCGCAGATGGCCAGGCTCGTCCCGAAGTGGGCCGCTTCCGCGCCGCCGGCGAAAGGCGCGAGGCGGGCGTACTGTTCGTGGATGGAAGGCGCGCCGCGGCGCCGGGGGTCCCGGTCCATGATGTCGTCGTGGATAAGCAGGCCCGATTGGATGAGCTCGAAGGCGGTGCCCGCCCGCAACGCGGCCGGGCCGACCCGGCCCCCGGCCATCCCGTGGGCGAGCAGGACGAGTCCGCCCCGGATCATCTTGCCCTTGCGGGTGAAGGCCTCGAGGCGCTTGAGGACGTCGGGGCCCCACGGCTCGATCCGGCCCACCCCGGCCCGTTTCGAGGCCAGGAACGCGGCCAGGTCGCCGGCGAGGCGGAGCTTGGCGCCGGCGACGTAGCGCTCGAAGGTCATGACGCGCCGTCCTTGCGCGCCGGGGCGGCGGCGCCGGAGCGGGCCTCGAGGCGCTTGACGACCTCGACGATGAGCTCCCTCGGCGTCGAAGCCCCGGAAGCCACGAAGACGGTCGCGCCGCCGGGGATGGCGATCCCCTCGACGCTCTCGGGCCGGTCGATGAGCCAGGTCCGCGGGTTGATGGCCCGGGCGATGTTGAACAGGTGCCTGGTGTTGGCGCTGTGGCGGGAGCCGATGACGATGACGACGTCGGCCGTCCGGGTGTGGGTCGCGACCTCGCGCTGGCGGGTCTTGGTCGGCAGGCAGATGGTGTCGTGGTAGACGACGTCGGGGACGATGTCCCGGATGCGCTCGAGGATGTCCCGGGCTTCGGCCTCGACGAAGGTCGATTGGGCCACGACGCCGGCCCGGACGACGCCGGCGAACAGCTCGGGCGTGACCTCGTCGGGCGATTTGACCACGAGGGCCCGGGTGACCTGCCCGACGATGCCCCGGACCTCCTCGTGCCCGGCCTGTCCGATGACGACGGGCGTGCGGCCCTGGGCCTCGACCTCGCGGATGCGGTCGTGGATGATCCGGACCATCGGGCAGGTGGCGTCGACGTGCTCGAGCCCCCGTTCCTCGAGCTCGCGATAGCGCCGGCGGCTCGATCCGTGGCTCTGGAGGATGACGACGCCGTCCGCCGGGACGTCGGCCAGGCTCTGGACGATGCGCAGGCCCTTGGCCTTGAGGGCCTCGACGACGTGCTCGTTGTGGACGATCTCACCGAGCATGTAGTAGGTCCGGTCGGGGCGATCGGCCAGCAGGCGATCGGTCATCTCGAGCGTCTTGCGGACGCCGAAACAGTAGCTCAGCGTTTCGGACAGGACGATCTTCATGAAGCGCCGTTCCCGGCGCTTGGCATTGTATGCGTTCGTCCGAATCCCTGTCAACGGACGGAATAACGGGGACGTTTCTATTAATTTCTTTCATCTTCTTTTCATCAAATGAACAAATTATGTAGAAACGTCCCCATTATGCCATCCCGGCGATTGACGCGGAGGGGCGGCGGGGCTATCATCGGGCGTCGACCGACGGAAAGGAGCCCGCCATGCGTCCACGCGCGCTGAAGAACGCGTTCTTCCCGATCGTCCCGGTCCTCGCCGCGGCCCTGGCCGTCGTCACCGGGGGCCGGTTGAGCGGTCAGGCCGGCGGTCCGCCGTCCTCGTTCAAAGAGACGCGGGTCATGATCCCGATGAGGGACGGCGTAAAGCTCAATACCGTCGTCTTTGCGCCGCAAACGGCCGCCGGGCCGCTGCCGTTCCTGATGCTGCGCACGCCTTACGGCGTCCCGGCGTCGGCGAGCCTGCTCTCGGGGGAATCCTACCAGGAGCTCGTCGAAGACGGCTACATCTTCGTCTTCCAGGACATCCGCGGCCGCTTCAAGTCCGAGGGCGCCTTCGTCATGCAGAGGCCGCCCCGCGACCGGCGCGACCCCAAGGCGATCGACGAGAGCACGGACGCCTACGACACCATGGCCTGGCTCCTAGCCCACGTGCCCGGTCACAACGGCCGGGTCGGTCTGCGGGGCGTCTCCTACGACGGCTGGACCGCGGCCATGGCCATGCTCGATCCCCACCCGGCCCTCAGAGCCGTTTCTCCCCAGGCCTCGCCGGCCGACATGTACCTGGGCGACGATTTCCACCACAACGGCGCGTTCCGCCTGAGCTACGGCTTCGAGTACGCCGCGATGATGGAGACGACCAAGGAGAGCACGAACTTCCGCTTCGATGAGTACGACACCTTCGAATGGTACCTCCGGCTGGGGCCGCTCTCGACGGTCAACGACAAGTACCTCTTTGGCCGCATCCCGACCTGGAACGACTACGTCGCCCACCCGAACTACGACGCGTTCTGGCGGAGGCAGGCCATGGCCCCGTACCTGACCGGCGTGAAGGTGCCGGCGCTCCACGTCGCGGGCTGGTGGGACCAGGAGGACTTCTACGGGCCCCAGAAGATCTACGAGACCCTCGAGCCCCTCGACATCCGGGAGGTCAGCTTCTTCGTCGCCGGGCCGTGGAACCACGGCGGTTGGATGCGGCCGGGCGGCGAGGCCCTAGGGCGGATCAAATTCGGCACCGACACCTCGAAGGACTTCCGGGAGAGGATCCAGGCGCCGTTCTTCGCCTACTATCTGAAGGACAAGCCCGGATGGGAGGTCCCCGAGGCCATCACCTTCGAGACCGGCGCCAACGAGTGGCGCGTCTACGACGAATGGCCGCCGCGCAAGCTCACCGAGGACCGCGGGCTCTACTTCCGCGAAGGCGGACGCCTCGCGTTCGAGGCCCCCGCGGCGACGGGGGCCGCCGCTTTCGACAGCTACGTCTCGGACCCCGCCCATCCCGTGCCCTACCGGCCGCGGCCGATCGAGGCGACCTACGACCCGCGCGGCTCGGGCTGGAGAACATGGCTCGTCGGCGACCAGCGCTTCGCCCACCTTCGCCCCGACGTCCTGAGCTGGGAAAGCGAGCCGCTCGCGGAGGACGTGACCGTCACCGGCAAGATCACGGCCAAGCTCTTCGCTTCGACGACGGGCACGGACAGCGACTGGGTGGTCAAGCTTATCGACGTCTATCCCGAGGACCACCCGGCCGAGCCGGCGATGGGCGGGTATCAGCTGATGATCGCCAACGACGTCTTCCGCGGCCGCTTCCGGAAGAGCTTCGAGAAGCCGGAGCCGCTCGTCGCCGGCGAGGTCGCGGAGTTCACGATCGACCTCCATACGGCCGACCACCGTTTCCTCAAGGGGCATCGGATCATGGTCCAGGTCCAGAGCACCTGGTTCCCCCTCATCGACCGGAATCCGCAGACTTTCGTCGAGAACATCTTCCTGGCGAAGGACTCGGACTACCGGCCGGCGACCCAGCGCGTCTACCGGTCCGAGGAGTTCCCCTCGCACATCGTCGTTCCCGTCCGCGTCCGCTGATCAAGATGGGGTCAAACCTAAACAAATTCGCTTTTCCCCCCAAGCGATCGCAGCATGGACCGGCCCGCAGGAGAAAAAGCGAATTTATTTAGGTTTGACCCCTAATGGTGTCGCGGAAGTAGCGC
>JBFYNT010000202.1:0-4454 GCA_041304225.1 Candidatus Aminicenantota bacterium | reverse complement strand
GGATGAGCTTTCCGGGCAGGGTGAACATGCGCCGGAAATAAACGACCATCATCAGGGCCATGAGCGCCAGGGCGGGGACCATGAGCTTGAACGGCAACAGGCTCGCCCCGCCCGCCGCGATCCGGACCGTGGCCCGGATGAGGGTATAGAAGAGGAGGTTGAGCGCGGCGGCCAGGCCGGCGAAGAATTCCGCGAGAAGGGCCCAGTAGACCGCCCGCCGCTCGGCGGGGAGCCGGAAGAACTCCTCCTTGTGCGGGATGTTCATGGAGCGGGGATTGGCCCCCATTCTCGGGATGTAGCGGATGAGGAGATAGAAGACCGCCGTCATGACGAGCGGCAGGAGGGCGAGCACGACGAGCTCGCCGCGGCCGCCCCAGCGGTCCGGCCGGCCATCGATCCCGAAATGCATCGGGATGCGCACCGGCAGCCGCGGATAGGCCCCGTAGACGAAGACCCCCGTCAGCAGGAGAAGGATCAGGTTGGCGAGATCGTAAAGCTTCTTCATCGCTCGTCGGGACCTCCTCGGGGCGTTAGGCGTGCCCGAAATATAGCCTTCGGGCGGGCCCCTGTCAACACGTCCGCGGTTTGGAGAAACCCCCTAAAAATGGTATATTTTCTCGAGGAGAAGGAGATCATGAACGTCCAACTGACGAAGGAACAGCTCGCCGCCTTGGTCAAGCTGGTCTACCTGGGCAACCGCATGGCCAACGACTGGCGGACCGACGACGTCATCGAGGAGTACGACGAGATCGAGAGCCTCGTCCTCGACGCGGCCCAGAAGCACGGCCTGGGCGACTACGTCGAATTCGACGAGGAGACCAAGAAGGCCATCCCCTCCGGCGAGCTCGAGGAGAAGATGACCGAGACCGTCGATTTCTACAACGACAACTCCTTCTGGGACCAGCTCATCTACCGCATGGCCGACCGCGACTACGTCCGCAAGTTCGGAGAGGAGGCCCTCGGGGAGCTCTATACGGAAAAGGGCATGGAGCGGGAGCGCCCGCTCATCGAGAAATACGAGAAGGAATTCAACGACAACGGCCTCGACCGGCTCGAGGTCCGCCGAGACAACTGAAAAAAAAAGGGAGCGGCTGGACCAGCCGCCCCCTTCGTGGAGCCTTGTCGAGAACCCCGGGCTCTCCGGGGTTTGCGGTCTTAGTAGGACCGGCTGCCGCCGAAACCGCCGGTGCGCGGCGAGTCCGTGCGGGGCTTGGCCTCGTTGACCTTGGCCGAGCGGCCCTTGAGGTCCCTGCCGTTCAGCATGGAAATGGCCTTGTCGGCCTCTTCCCTCTTCGGCATCTCGATGAAGCCGAAGCCGCGGGATTCGCCGCTGAACTTGTCCTTGATGACGGACGCCCGGGACACTTCGCCGAACGCCTGGAAGGCTTCCCTCAGGTCGTTCTCGCTGACGGTGTTGGACAGGTTGCCAACGTAGATATTCATTCTCGTCTCCTTTCGACGATGGAAAGACCCTTCCGAGCCTTCCCGGTTTAAAAAAAGATGTTTGAACGTCTTAAAGGAGAGGAGTGCGCGACCGGTCAGGGCCTCTGGCCCCTTCCTTTAGTCATTCAGGTGTTGATAGCTGAGGTTTCCCTTTGCGTATGAACGGGACTAGTATACCACAATTCGCCTAATTTGGCTTGTTCGGGGCGGGAAAATCACCCCAGAGGTCACAATCTGAGCCTATCGCCGCTTGACTCCCGGCCGCGGCCGGGGCTATCATCCCGGCATTGCAGGGTTCGGGAGCTTGGGATCCCCATCCTCCGGGAGGGAAGCTTTCATGAAAAAAGCCGCGTCGCTGGCGCTCGTCTTCCTGATCCTGGCTTTCTGGAGCTGCGCGCCCGGAGGCGCTCCGGACGACGACGACCCGCCGCCGGATCCGGTGGCGATCAACATCATCGAGGGCGCGGCCAGCGTCGAGGTCGGCCATTCCTTCCAGTTCCACTACAGCGTCTCCAACACGACCAATACCTCCTGCGCCTGGAGCGTCGAGAACGTCGCGGGCGGCAACGCTATCGTCGGGACGATCGACGCCGGCGGGCTCTACACAGCGCCGGCGGCCGTGCCCAACCCGGCGCAGGTGACCGTCAAGGCCGTCGCCGCCGTCGATCCCACTAAGTCCGACACGGCCACGGTGACGGTCCTGCCTCCGCCGCCGTTCACGATCTCGCCGGCGACCGCGACCGTTCCGGCGGGCGCGACCCAGCCGTTCACGACCACGGCGGATGTCGATTGGTCCCTGGAGGGCGCCGCCGGCAACACGGCCCCCCTCGGGTCCATCGGCGCGGACGGCGTCTTCACGGCCCCGCTCGCGCCGCCCCTAGGCGGCGAAGTGACGATCGTGGCCACCTCGAAGTCGAACCCGTCGCTCCAGGCCACGGCCGTCGCCGCGGTCACGTTCTCCAACGCCAGCCTCCACGGCCCCTATGCCTTCGTCTATCGCGGCGCCGACGCCGGCGGCCCGGCCTTTATCGGGGGCCGTCTGACCGCAGACGGAGCCGGCGCGATCACCGAGGCGCACCTCCACATCTACCAGGCCGCCGTCAAGCTGGATGCCGCGCCGTTCACAGGATCCTACCAGGTCCAGGCCGACGGGCGGGCCGCCCTCACGCTTTCGGACGGCGAGACGACTCAGATGTTGCGTGGCATCCTCGCTTCGGACGACTCGGTCCGGCTGATCGGATTCGGCCCGGGCGCCGCGGGCTCCGGCTCGCTCGAGCGGCAGGAAGATTCCGCCCTGGCCGGCGGCATGCCCCTGGGGACGTTCGTGTTCGGCTACGACGGGACGGATTATCACGCCGCCGAGGATCCGAAGCGCGGCCAGCCCATCGCGGCGGCCGGCCGGTTCGTCATCAGCTCCGATACGCTCGATCCGATCCACGCCGGCGTCGCCGACATCAACCGGAACGGCCAGTGGGTCCAGAGCGGCGACTCGGGGTCCACGTTCTTCGGCTGGATCACCCCTCTGGGCAACGGCTGGGGCTATATCGGCCTCAGCCATACGCTGGGCGCCGATCAGTTCGCTTACTTCATGCTCTCTTCAGACGAAGCTCTGCTCATCGGCTGGTATGGATCTCTGTTCCTGGGCGAGACGCTCGGGGTCATCGGCCGGATGACCCGCCAAGCGGCCGGCCCGTTCTCGGCGTCTTCATTATCGGGGGCCATCTCCGATCTCTCCCATGGCTACGGGGCGGTACCCGTTCCGACACCCGACCCGTTCATCCCGGCCGATCCCGCCTTCTCGGCGGGGACCATGACGTCCGACGGGGCCGGTCACTTCACGGGAGGGACGACCGACACCTACTTCGGTGGGACATGGGGTCCGGGATTGGCGGTTACAGGGACTTATACCGCGGCGCCGAATGGGCGGGGGACCGCGACGATCACGGCGGGCGGTCTCACGAATTATGTGGCGCTTTACCTGTCATCCGCGAACTCGGCTATTTCGGTCGGCCTGGATACCTGGGGGACGGGTTTGTCGGACTTCTCGCCCCGCGGGGCAGGGCCGTTCGGCGTGGCCTCCCTCGACGGCCGTTACGCGTTCACGCTCAGGGGCACCCTGACCTCTCCGGGCAACGACATCTCCGGGCAGATCCTGTTCAACGGCCTGGGCGCCCTGGCCGGGGCCATCGATATCAACGCGGCCGGCGTGATCCAACCGGACGTCCCGGTCACGGGATCTTATACGATGAACGCCTCGGGCCGGGGCACGGCGACGATCACCACCCCGAGCGCGACCTGGACGGTGACGCTCTACATCAAGGACGCCGCGACGGCGCTCCTGCTGGGGACGAGCTTCCCCGGGAACGGGAGCCTCGTCCGGCAGTATTGAGGTTTTCCGGGATCCAGAGCGGGGGACCCGGAACGCAGGCCAACCAGGCGCCTCCGAATCCATATCTATCATACTGATTACAAATGGATTTAATGGCTTGACTCTCCCGTCCATTTCGGTTATTTTACTAGCCCCACGTTTTTATTTTTCGAGGAGGACGAATGACCGCTCCCAAGATCTACTGGACCGAAACCGACGAGGCGCCGTACCTGGCGACCTTCTCTCTGCTCCCGATCGTCCAAGGCTTCACCCGGGGGACCGGGGTCGAGGTCGAGCTCTGCGACATCTCGCTCGCCGGCCGCCTCCTGGCCAACTTCCCCGACTACCTGACCGAGGCCCAGCGGGTCCCGGACAACCTGGCTTTCCTCGGGGAGCTGGCCCTGAAGCCCGAGGCCAACATCATCAAGCTGCCGAACATCAGCGCCTCGCTGCCCCAGCTCCTGGAGACCATCGCGGAGCTCCAGTCGCAGGGCTGCAAGGTCCCCGACTATCCCGAGAACCCCAAGACCGAGGCCGAGAAGGAGATCCAGGCCCGCTACGCCAAGGTCCTGGGCAGCGCCGTCAACCCGGTCCTGCGCCAGGGGAACTCCGACCGGCGGGCCCCCGTCTCGGTCAAGAAATA